>NZ_JOGH01000014.1:0-93139 GCF_000721345.1 Kitasatospora sp. NRRL B-11411
GGTGGGGTCGGTTTTCCACAGGGGCGGGGTTGTCCACAGGGTGGGGAAATGCCGGGGCGGGGTGGCGGGGCGGGGCGCAGGATGGCCGGCGCGGCCCTGTTCGGGGCCGCGGGGTCCGGTCGGGAAGGGTCTGTGATGACGTCCTCTGTGTTGCCGCCGCTGCCTGCGGTGCTGGTTCCGCCGCGCCGTGAGGTGCCTGATTTTCCGCCGATCCGGGGGGTGGCGTCGGGTCGCCACCGGTTGCGGGGGGTGGTGCGGCGGCGGGGCGGGTTGGTGGCGGTGGGGTGCCTGGTGCTGGCCGCGGGGTTGCTGGGCGGGCCGCCGCGCGGGGCTCCGCCGTCGGTCGGCGGGGCGGGCGGGTGCCCCCTGGCGTCAACCCGGTGACGTCGGATTTCACCCGTGACCTTCGGGGGCGTCCGCCGTTCGACGCGGCATGAAAGGCTTCAAGGAATTCCTGCTCCGCGGAAACGTGGTGGACCTGGCCGTCGCCGTCGTCATCGGCGCGGCCTTCACCACCGTCATCAACGCGTTCGTCAAGGGTGTGATCAACCCGCTGGTCGGCGTGTTCGGCACCAAGGACCTGTCCGTCTACAAGTCCTGCCTCAAGGGCCCCTGCGAGGTGGACGCCGCCGGGAACGTCACCTCGGGCGTCTACATCCTCTGGGGTTCGGTGCTGAGCGCCGCGCTCACCTTCCTGATCACCGCCGCCGTCGTGTACTTCCTGCTGATCCTGCCGATGAACCACTTCATGCGGAAGCGCAGGTCGTTGGAGGAGGAGGCCCTGGAGGCCGAGGAGAAGGAGGTCGTCCTGCTCACCGAGATCCGCGACGCGCTGGTGCGCCGCGGCTGATCCCGTTACGTCACTTCTCCCCGTGGTGCGGGGGCCGCTGGCTGCGGTACCAGTCCAGCCCCCGCTCCCCCGACGCGTCGCCCCAGCCGCGGTCGGTGTCGTCGGAGGTCTGCTGCTCGAACGGGTCCGTGAAGACCAGTCGGGGCCTGGGGGCGGGGGCGGGCCGGGGCTCGGGCTGCGGTGCGTCGTCCGGGGAGGTCATGTCCTCCACTGTAGGGCGGCCGCGGGCCCCGGCGGGGCGGCCGGTCAGGCGGCCTCGAAGCCCGCGTGGTCGGCGATCTTCTTGAGTTCGGCGAGGGCGTGCTTCTCGATCTGGCGGATCCGCTCGCGGGTCAGGCCGTGCTGCTTGCCGACCTCGGTCAGCGTGCGCTCGCGGCCGTCCTCCATGCCGTAGCGGCTGCGGATGATGGAGGCGGTGCGGTCGTCGAGGCGGCCGATCAGGTCGTCCAGTTCCTCGCGGCGCAGCATCACCATCACCGCGTCCTCCGGGGAGACCGCGCCGGTGTCCTCCACCAGGTCTCCGAACTGGGTCTCGCCCTCGTCGTCGACCGACATGTTGAGGCTGACCGGGTCCCGGGCCCAGTCCAGCACGTCCTTGACGCGCTGCTCGGTGGTGTCCAGCTCGGCGGCGATCTCGGCGGGCTCGGGCTCGCGGCCCAGCTCCTTGGCCTTCTCCCGCTGGACCCGGCGGATCCGGCCGAGCTCCTCGACCAGGTGGACGGGGAGGCGGATGGTGCGGGACTGGTCGGCGATGGAACGGGTGATCGCCTGGCGGATCCACCACGTCGCGTAGGTGGAGAACTTGAAGCCCTTGGAGTAGTCGAACTTCTCCACGGCGCGGACCAGGCCGGCGTTGCCCTCCTGGATCAGGTCGAGCAGCGGGAGGCCGCTGCGCGGGTAGCGGCGGGCCACCGCGACGACCAGGCGGAGGTTGGAGCGGATGAAGACGTCCTTGGCGCGCTCGGCGTCGTCCGCTATCGCCTGCAGCTCCTCGGTGGTGACGCCGTCGAGGGACTCCTCCTCGTCGAGCAGGTGCTGGGCGAAGACCCCGGCCTCGATCCGCAGGGACAGCTCGACCTCCTCCGCGGCATCGAGCAGGGGCGTCCTGGCGATCTCGTCGAGGTACATGCCGACCAGGTCACGGTCGGCTTCGAGGTTGGTCGGGCGGGCGGTGCGAGTCCGATCGGCCCTGTCGCGTACGACGGCACGGGTGGCCATGCTTGCTCCCTCACTGACGCTGCCGGTGGCGCTCCGTTCCGCCGCTCGGCACAACCGTGTGGGCCGTTCGTGGCTCACACGTAACGATCCAACGCACAGAAATCGGACAACATTCCCAAGTGGCTCAGTTTTTCGCCGGGGATGCAGTATCCTGCCGATTTTCATCCGATCGGTACACGCAGCGTGACCGGCTCCGGACGCCGCGCACGCGCCGCGCCCGGCCTGCGGCGGGCACCGGACCGGCGCGAACCCTTCGCGGAGCCTTCGCGCGGCGTCCGCACAACCGATGCCGAATCGCGATCGGGTCAGCGCCGGTTCGCCTCCTGGCGCTGGGAAGGTGTCTGTCATGCACCAGTCCACCGACCCCGGCTCCCGGGCGCCCGCCGGGCGCTCCGCGGCCCGTCCCCGGGTACAACGCCCGAGGGTGCTCCGTTGTGCCTGGCCGGCGCTCGCGGGTGCGCTGGTGTTCACCGTGCTGCTGGTGCTGGTGAAAACCGGCTGGGGGCCGCTGGCCCGGCTGGACCAGGGCTGGGTGTCGGTGCTGCACCGGTACGCGCTGCGCCACCCGGTGTGGACGGCCGCCATGCAGACGCTGGCCGACCTGGGCGCGCCCTGGGTGATGCGGGCGCTGCTCGGGGCGGTCGCGGTGTGGCTGTGGGCGCTGGGCGCCCGGGTGCTGGCGGGCTGGGCGGCGGCGGCGACGCTGCTGGGCTGGGCGGCGGCCGGGGCCGGCCGGGCGCTGGCCGGGCGGCCCCGGCCGCACTTCGCCGACCCGGTGGCGGTCGGCTCCGGGCTGTCCTTCCCGTCCGGGCACGCGCTGGCCTCGGCGGTCACCTGCGGGGCGCTGCTGGTGCTGGCGTGGCCGCGGACGGAGCGGCCGGTGCGGGTGGCGGCGACCGGCGCGGCGGCGCTGGCGGTGCTGGCGGTGGGCTGGACCAGGATCGCACTGGGCGTGCACTGGCCGAGCGACGTGCCGGCCGGCTGGGCGGCGGCGGCGGTCGCGCTGGCCGGCCCGGCGCTGGCGGTGGAGCTGTGGCTGCCGGGCCGGTTCGGCCGGGACGTCCGGCTGCTGCGCCGGCGGGCCCGGCCCCGGGTGCAGCGGGTGCTGGCCCCGCCGCTGCCGCCGGTGGAGTAGGCCACGGAGCGCGATCCGGGCCGCTCCTGACGGATCGTGAGCAACGTCACACCGCGTTTCCGGCCTCCTCCGGGCGGGGGAACGGCGCGGGCAGCATTCCGCGTGTTTCCGGGCGCAAACGGCGCTCCCCGGCCGGTGCCGCAAGGCCCCCGGACACCGGTGCGACCGGCTCGAACACCCCGCCGGTCGGCACCCGACTCCCCATCGGGTGCCGAAGTGGGGCAGACTTCTGCGGCTGGTGCACCCTGCAACCGGCAGGCGGAGTCCGGACCAGGGCCGAATCTCCCGCACTCATCCCACGCAGCGCCGGACGGGCACCGATCGACGGGGGGTCCGATGACCATGCACACCGCGGACGGCTCCGGCGACCCGTACCAGGCACAGGCCCAGGGCGCCCCCTACCCGCCGCAGGGCGATCCGTACCACCCGGACGGCGCCCGCCCGCAGCACGACCCGTACCGGCAGCAGGGCGTTCCGTCCTACCCGCCGCAGGGACAGCCGTACCCCGGGCAGGACCAGCCGACCATGCAGCTGGGCCGGATCCCCGCCCAGGCCTTCGAGCAGTTCGGGCAGCCCCCGCTGCCGCCGCGGCCGGTGGAGCGGCCGGTGCCGCCGCCGCGGTCCGGCGAGGAGCCGGCCGCCCCGAAGCCCCCGGCCGCGAAGCCCGCCGCCTCCACCGGCCGCAACGGCCTGATCATGGCGATGGGTTCGCTGGCCTCCCGGGCGCTGGGCTTCGTGCGCAGCGCGGTGATCGTGGCGGCGCTGGCCACCGGCCCGGCCGGTGACGCGTTCAGCGTGGCGAACTCGCTGCCGAACATCGTCTACATGATGCTGCTCGGCGGCGTGCTGGCCTCGGTGTTCGTGCCGGAGCTGGTGCACGCGATGCAGACCCACCAGGACGGCGGCCAGGCCTACAGCGACCGGCTGCTCACCCTGTGCGGGGTGATCCTGGTGGTGCTGACGGTCGGCGCCTGGCTGTTCGCCCCGCAGATCGTCGACTTCTACTCGGGGTTCGACGACCCCGTGCAGCGCGAACTGGCGATCACCTTCGCCCGGTACTGCCTGCCGCAGATCCTCTTCTACGGCGTCTTCACCCTGCTCGGGCAGGTGCTGAACGCCCGCGACCGGTTCGGCGCCATGATGTGGACGCCGGTGCTGAACAACGTGGTCGCGATCGCCGTGTTCGGCGGCTACCTGGCGATGGGCCGGCACGCCTACGAGGCGAACGAGGTGAGCGGCGGGGACGCCATGCTGCTGGGCCTCGGCTCGACGCTGGGCATCGTGGTGCAGGCCGCCGCGCTGCTGCCCTCGCTGCGCTCGGCCCGCTTCACCTACCGCCCGCGCTTCGACTGGCGCGGCGCGGGCCTGACCCGGCCGCTGCGCGCGGCGGGCTGGGCGCTGGCCCTGGTGGTGGCCACCCAGCTGTCCTTCGCGGTGATCACCAGCCTGAGCACCAGCGCGGGCACCGCGGCGAAGGACGCGGGCATCCTGGGCGGCCGCGGCTTCACCGCCTACAACAACGCCTACGCGCTGTTCGTGGTCCCGCAGGGCGTGATCACGGTGTCGCTGGTGACGGCGCTGCTGCCGGGCATGGCCCGGGCCGCGACGGCGGGCGACTACCGGAAGATCGGCGAGGACCTGGCGGGCGTGCTGCGCTCCTCGGCGGCGATGGTGGTCACCGCGGCGGTGCTGTTCTTCGCGCTGGGCTCGCAGATCGCGATGGCCGCGTACGGCTACGGCTCCGGGTCGCACGTGCACGACGACGCGATGGTGGTCGGCCTGCTGCTGATGGCCTTCGCGGTCGGCCTGCCCGCGTTCTGCGCCCAGTACGGCCTGGCCCGCGGCTTCTACGCGATGGGCGACGCCCGGACGCCGTTCTGGCTGACCCTGATCTCCACCGGCACCAACGCGGCGCTGTGCTGGGTGGCGTACGAGACGCTGCCGCTGCGCTACAAGGTGATCGGCATGGCGGTGGCGCACACCGTGGCGGCCACCCTGTCGGCGGTGGTGACCGGCGTGGCGCTGGGCCGCCGGCTGGCGAAGGGCGCTCCCCCGGCGGCGGTGCCCGCGCAGCAGCGGGCAGGCGGGGGCGCGGACGAGACGATGGTGCTGCGCACCGACGCCTTCGCACCCGGGGCGAACGCCACGGTGGACCTGGGGGTGCGGCGGCGCGGCAGCGGGCTGGAGGGCGGCCGGCTGGTGGTGCTGCACCTGGGCCTGGTGGTGGCCTGCCTGCCGGGTGCGCTGGCCGCGCACTGGCTGGCGGGGCGGTTCGGCGCGGGCCTGTTCGGCAGTCTGACCGGCCTGGCGGCGGGTGCGCTGGCGGTGCTGGTCTCGCTGTTCGTGCTGGCCCGTCCGCTGGGCGTGGGCGCCTCGGTGGCGCCGTTCGCCCGCAAGCTGCGGATCCCGTACCCGGCCCCGGCGCCGACCAGCGGCAAGCACCGGCGCTGAAACCGCCCGCGGCGGGCTCCCGGAGGCGGGCGACCGCGGCAGAGCGCCTGCGGCAGGGGCGCGGAGCGGGAAGGCTGCCGGTGGGCCACCGCGCCGGGTGACGACAGCAGCCACCGCCTGTGGCGAGCCGGCACGGCGTACGACGGCGACGGACACCAGCGCCGGGTCCGCCTGCGGCGAGGACCCGGGAGGGGCTTTCGGCAGGCCCTACGCGGAGGCGTCCTCGGCGGCCTCCAGCCAGCCGAGGGCGGCGACCTGGATGCCGGCCTGGAAGCGGCTGCGGGCGTCCATCCGGACCATCAGGTCGGCCATCATGCGGCGGACGGTGCGCAGGGAGACGCCCAGGCGCTGGCCGGCCCGTTCGTCGGTGAGGCCCTCGGCGAGCAGGCGGAGGAGTTCGCGCTCCTGGCCGGTGAGGCCGTGCGGGTCGCGCTGGGTGCTCTCGCCGAGCGGGCGGGCGTGTTCCCAGACCTGGTCGAAGAGGGCGCGCAGGGCGGTGACGACGCCGGGGCTCTGCAGCAGGACGGCGCCCTTGCGGGGGTCGTCGGGGTCGATCGGGACGATGGCGGTGGCGTTGTCGACCACGATCATGCGCAGCGGGAGGGTGGGGGTGGTGCGGACGGCGCCGCCGAGGCCGTGCAGCCAGCGGGCGTACTGGACGGTGGCGGGGTCGTTGCGGACGCTGTCCTGGTAGACGGTGCGCATCCGGACGCCGCGTTCCAGGGTCTCCTGGTCGAGGGTGCGGCTGGCTTCCATGACGGGGGCGGGCTGCGGGCCGCCGGGGGCGAAGGAGAGCACCTCGGCGGTGGCGTCGGAGGCGAGCTGGATCAGCCGGTCGCGGACCTGGTCGAGGCTGGAGAGCATCTCGATGCCGCGCTGCCCGCCCGCGCCGGGGGCGTGGATGCTGGCGTACTCGGCGATCAGGCCGGCCATCGCGGCGCGGCTGCGTTCGGCCTCGCGCTGGCGGCGGGCCTCCTCGGCCTCCTGGTGGGCGAGCAGGGCGGCGAGGCCGCGTTCGGGGTTGACGGCGCGCCAGCGGGTGCCGCAGCTGGCGGGGCGGGTGAGGGCGAGGTCGGCGAGCCGGTCGAGGGCGTCGCCGATCTCGGCCTCGGTGGAGTCGAGGTGCCCGGCCAGGCCGCCGGTGTCGAGGTCGGGGTGCAGCAGCATGGCGCGGTACACCGCCTCGCCGAACGCGTCGAGCCCGATCGGGCCGCCGGCGGTCAACGGCCGGTCTTCCGCGTGCTCCGGCCCGTGCCCGTCCGCGTGGTTCTGCCCATGTCGACCTCCAGCGCGCCGTGGTGCGGCGCGCCCCCCGGATTCGTGCTGACCGGCGCCCGGCTGGTGCCGACGACAGGTCAGTGTGAAGAAATGGCTTGCGGAGATTCTGTCGCACGGGTGGGCGAGGCGTGAAGACCACCAGACAACTGTCATCTTCGTGCCAGGCGGGGATGTGACACCCGCCGTACCGCGCGGATCGGTTCGGGATTTGCCACGCTGGACGGATGTACGCGATCCGCCTGGAGTTGGTCCCGCCGTCCGCCGCGGGGCGGTGCGCGGAGTCCGCCGGGGCCGGTCCGGTGCGGGCCGCGCTGCTGCGGCTGCCGCTGGACGGGGCCCGGGTGTGCCACGCCCGGGTGCGGGAGGGGGCGGACGGGCTGGCGGCGGTCTGCTTCCTGACGGCCGCTTCGCTGCTGGCCGCGGAGTGGGCGCTGCGGACGGGTGCGGCGGCGCTGGTGGGGCCGGACGGGCCGCTGGCGGGCTGGTCGGTGGCGCACTGCGAGGCGGATCCGTGGTTCGCGCTGGGCCTGTGGCAGGACCGCGCCCACAGCTGACGGTGCATCAACAAGCAGGTCGGGGAGCTGTCCTCACAGTGTCACGGCACTCTGGTGCCAGCTCCGGCTACTGACACGGAGGGGCTCCGGGGAGCACTCTCGTTGTTGTCGGCAGGACGACGGAGCGAGGACGCGGCAGCAGCCCCCGGCGGGGGACGCGGACCGCACCGGGCACCTGGCGGCGGATCGCACCACACCCCCGGTGGCAGCCCGGGGTCAGCCGAACGCGAGAGGATCGGGCACTCCCATGTCGCTGAACATCCGTATTGTCACGATTGCCATGATTGGCGCACTGGCCGTGGGCGGCGTCGCCACCGCCGCCGAACTGGCCGGCCCGGCCCGGCCGGGCGCCGTGGTCGCGGCCGACGCGGTGGTCGCGGACGGCCCGCAGCGGCCGGACGACGCGGCGCAGGCGACCGTGGTCGGTCCCGGCGTGACGGACCCGAGCCCGGTGCCGTCCGGCAGCCCGACCCCGTCCCCGACCACCAGCGCCCCGCAGCAGTCCGGGACCTGGGGCTGGGGCTGATCGGGCCGGAGCGGACCGGGGAGGCGCGCGGATGACGACCGCACTGGAACGCCCGCTGGGGCAGCGGGACTTGGCGCACCGGTTCCCGATCGGCGGGGCCGCGGCGCAGCCGGCGGCGCAGGTGCTGCTGGCCGACGGGCACCACCTGTTCCGTTCGGGGCTGGGGGCCCTGCTGGACCGGGAGGAGGACCTCGCGGTGGTCGCCGAGGCGGCCGGCGGCGAGGAGGCCGTCGCGGCGGCGGCCCGGGTGCGGCCCGCGGTGGCGGTACTGGGGCTGGACCCGGAGCAGGCGGACGGGCCGGTGCTGGCCCGGCTGGTGCAGCAGGCGGCGCCGGGCGCGGCGGTGCTGCTGCTGGTGCCGGCCCTGCCGCGGACGGCGGAGTCGCGGCGGGCGCTGGTGGAGGGCGCGGCCGGGGTCCTGCTGAAGGACGTGCAGGCGCCGGCGCTGATCGCGGCGGTGCGCGAACTGGCCCGCGGCGGCCGGGTGTACGACCCGCGGCTGGTGCTGGACGTGGTGCGCACCGGGCAGGCCGGGCCGCTGAGCCGCCGGGAGCTGGCGGTGCTGGGCGAGATCGCCGAGGGCAGCACGGTGCGGGAGGCGGCCGCGGCGCTGTCGCTCTCGCCGGGGACGGTGCGCAACTACGTCTCGGCGGCGATCGCCAAGACCAGGGCCCGCAACCGCTGCGACGCGATCCGGATCGCCCGCGAGTGCGGCTGGCTGTAGGTGGAGGGAGCAGGGCTCGCCGACGACCCGTCAGATTCCCGCTGACGGGTCGCAGGCGTGCGTGCGTCCGGAAGGGGCGTCAGAAGTTCTCGCCGAAGCCCTCCCCGGCGCGGGCGGCGGCCACCACGTCCGCGAAGCCGTGCGCGGTGCGCGGCACGCCGGCCGGGCGGCTGCCGATCAGGAACTCGCCGACCGAGGACTCCGCCGTCCAGTCCAGGCCGAGGGCGCGGGCGGCGGCGTCGGTGTCGCCGGAGCCGAGGCCGCAGGGGGCCAGGCCCATGGCGGTGGCCACCAGGTAGAGCGTCTGGTAGAGCACGCCGACGTGCTTGAGGGTCAGCGCGTAGGCGATCTGGCTGTACTTCCAGGAGAGCCGGCCGAACCGGCTGGTGACGGTGAGCAGCACCTGCGGGTCGACGGTGCAGGCGGTGGCGCGCCAGGCGGCGGTGACGAGTTCGCTGAACGCGGCCTCCTCGCCGGGGTGCTGGAACGGGCGGGGGCGCAGCCGGTGGGCGGCGGCGTCGTAGCGGTAGACGCCGGGCTCCAGGCCGACGCACTTGACCACCGAGAGGTAGACCTCGAGTTCGCCGGTGGCGCCGCCGGCCGGGTAGGGGCGTTCGACGCCGTCGTAGCCGTGCGGGTCGGCGGGGTCGCCGGGGATGACCCGGCGGACCCGGGCCACCCGGTAGAGCAGTTCGGCGAGTTGGTCGAGGGTGACGGGGGTGTCGGCGTAGCTGCGCACCGAGCGGCGGCCTTCGAGGACCTCGCTGAGGGCGGGGTCGCGGGCGACCACGGTGTCCCAGTCGGGGACGGGCAGGTCGATGCCCTCGCCCTCCTCGCGGGAGCCGGGGGCGGAGACCGCGGGCAGCTGCGGGACGTCCTGGTGGGCGAAGACGCCGCCGGTGGGGTAGTCGTGCCGGCCGGGGCGGCTGCGGGAGTGGAACAGCAGGTCGTGGAAGTCCCAGAGCGGGGCCTCGGCGCCCTTGCCCGCGTCCAGGAAGCCGCCGCCGGCGAGCAGTCCGGCCAGCGCCTCGCCCTCGCCGGGGCTCATCCCGGCCAGCAGGGCGGCCTCCTCTGCGGTCCGGGAGGCGCTGAGCGCCGCCACGAAGGCGCCGGCGGCGGCCTGGTGCAGGGTGAGGCGGAACGGGGCCATCGGCGATTCGAGGACGCAGCTCTCGCCGTCCTGGCCCTGGCCGTCCGGCAGGCGGCGCAGGTAGGCGAACCGGGAGAGCACCAACTGGCCGGTGGGGCGGGCGAATCCGGGCAGGGCGGCGGAGCGGGCGATCGGGACGGCGGTGGCCAGCGGGGTGCCGAGCGGGTCGGCGACGGTGGTGGTGACCAGGTACGGGAAGCGTTCGAGCAGCTTGAGCAGCCGGACGTGGTCGAGGGCCAGCAGGTCGAGGTCGGCGTCGGCGCGGGTGAGGTCGAGCAGCGCGGCGACGGTGCGCTCGCCGAGGGCGTGGACGCGCTGGCGGCCCCACGGGTGGGCGAGTTCGACGTCGGCGCCCTGGGCGGTGACCTCGACCTCGGGGCGCAGCCGCAGCAGGCGGCGCAGCGGGTGGTGGCCCCCGGTGGCGGGGGCGGGTGGCAGGGTGTCGATGACGGTCATGGTGTACCTCCCCGGAGGGGCGGGGCAGCCGGGCCCGGCTGCCCCGCGTGCGGTCAGATGAAGATGGGGATCGGGTTGAGCTCGCTCTCCGGGGTCGGGGTGTCCAGCCAGCCGAGCCGGACCGGGACGTCGTAGAGCCGGCCGGGCGCGAACCTGGCCCAGAAGTGCCGCATGCCGGGGACGATCACCCGGGCGACGGGCAGCCCCACGTCGGGGCGGGTCTGGTCGGCGACCAGGAACTCCATGCCGCGGTCCTCGACGATCTTCTGGACGAGCGCGAGGTCGTCGGCGAGGTCGGGGCCCGCGAGCGGGAGCCAGCTGGCGGGGGTGGAGCGCGGGGCGTGCGGGTCGGGCAGCAGGTAGGGCTGGTTGGCGACGGTGGCGGTGGTCCACCAGGCCTTCTGCTCGGGGTCGGCGCCCGCGTAGCTGACCTTGCCGTGCTCGTCCCCGGCGACCGGGCCGAGGAACTGGTTCATCTCGGTGAGCGCCCGGGTGAGCGCGATGTGCGGGTCCAGGTGGGCGCCGAACGCGATCAGCACGTCCTCGTTGGTGCCGTGGCCCGCGTCGGTGCGGCGGGAGAACGCGCCGACCACCGGGATGCCGAAGTCGGCGGTCAGGTCGAGCGCCCAGATCTCCCGGCGCAGGCCGCGGTAGACCTCGCGGAGCTGGTCGACGTACGGGTCGCCGAAGGCGTCCAGGTCGACGGCGGGGCGCTGGACGCGGTTGTACCACCACAGGGCGACGGCGTCCCGTTCGACGAGTTCCAGGAAGCCCTGGAGGACGGCGTCCTCGAAGGAGGTGCCGGCCGCGCAGCCGTTGGAGTCGCCCGCGGCGTAGAACCGGCCGCTGTGCCGGTAGCCGTAGTACATCGCCTGGGTGGGCAGCCAGCGGTGGCGCTGCTCGGTCAGCGACCAGGCCGGGGACCACTCGATCGGGTCGTCCGCGCGGAACGGGACGGGGACGATGTTGAACATCGACTGCTTGACGTTCCAGCGGTCGCGCTCGGCGTACTGCTTCGCCGAGTACAGCAGGGTGCGCTCGGGGTGGATCGCGGCGTCGCCGAGTTCGGCGAAGGTCGCGGTGCGGCGGGCCTCGTCGCCCTGGAAGACGCCGGAGAAGCGCTCCATGGCCTCGCCGAGCGCGGAGGCGCGGGCCTGCACGTCGGTGCGGCCCTTGCCGCAGGAGACCGAGCGCAGGCCGGTGCGCAGCTGCTTGAGGTCGCCGCTCTGCCGGGACAGGTTCTGCCCGGAGACGTAGACCCGCAGGCCGGTGGGGGTGCGGGCGGCGGGGACCAGGGTGGTGACCACGCCGGTGACCGGGCTGAGCTGGGGGCGGTACTTCTCCAGCATGTCCTCGGGCGAGGCGGAGCGGTGGCCGCCGTCGGCGGTGAACGCCTTGGGGCGGGACTCGAAGGCGACGGGGGCGAGTTGGCGCCTGGAGACCATCGCGTCGTCGCCGCAGGACGGGCACTGCGGGCGGCGCACCAGGACGTGCTTCTCGCTCTCCAGCAGCACGGTGTCCAGGGTGGTGACGGCGGGCTGCGGCGGGCGGGCGCCGGCCAGCCACTTGGCGGTCTCCAGGGCGGCGAGCTGGGTGCCGAGCGCCAGGGTGGCGGGCAGGTGGGCGCCGGCGGTGGAGATCGGCTGGTCCTGGCCGAGGCGGTGCTGCAGGTAGCTGAGCGACTGCCGGTTGGCGGAGAGCCGGTGCGCCAGGCACTCCCAGCAGCCCGAGCCGTCGGTGTCCTCGGCGTCCGGGCTGAACACCGGGCCGACCCAGACGATCGAGCCGACCGGGCGGGCCAGCAGCCAGGGGCGGCCGTCGGCGAGGGCCTGCCGGTTGCGTGCGGCCAGGCCGGGGTGCAGGTAGTCGTCGGTGAGGGCGACGGTGAACTCGGCGTCCTGGTCGACGGTGACGCCCGCGGCGGCCAGGGCGGCCAGGAACGGCGCCGGGTCGAGTTCGCCGTGCACCTCGACCCGGACGGTGGCGGTGCGCAGCGCGGTCATCGCGGTGTCGCCGTCCTGCCCGGCCATCTCGAAGAAGGCCGCGCCGGGGCGGTCGGTGGCCGGGTCGGCGGCGGTGACCCAGCCGCCCGCCCGGAGCTTGTCGACGCCGGCGCGGAGCTTGTCGGCGGGGACGACGCCGTCCAGGGCGGCGCCGATCTGCTCGGCGGTGCGGGTGCCGTCCAGCAGCGGGGCGAGGGCCTGGGCGAGCCGGCCGTCGACCACCGAGACGCCGCGCTCGGAGACCAGGTAGACGGCCTCGCCGTCGACCACGTACGGGGTGAAGTGGCGTTTGAAGCCGATGAGTTCGGACATGGCGGGTACTCCTCGAAGCGGCGCGCGGTCAGCGCAGGGTGGCGAGCGGGGCGGCGGAGGCGTCGTGCAGGCGCAGCAGCAGCAGGCCGACGGCGACGGTGCCGTCCAGCGCGCCGAGGTTGACGGCGTCGTGCGCGGCCCGGTCCGGGAACCAGGTGCCGTGCAGGCGGTGGCGGGTGAGCAGTTCGCGGACCATCAGGGCGGCGGCCTCGCGGCCGTCGTAGAACGGGCCGGGCAGCAGCGCCTCGGTGGCGTCCTCGGGCAGGGTGTGGACCAGGCCCGCCTCGGCGGCGGTGAGCGCCTCGGTGGCGGCGGAGAGCAGGGCGCGGCCGGTCAGGGCGGCGAGTTCGGGGCCGGTGACGGGCGGGGCGAGGGCGCCGAGGTCGGCCCCGTCGACGGCGTCGGCGCCGAGCGAGACGGCGGTGTCCAGGCAGGCAAGCCGGCCGGCCCGGGTGTTGGTGGCGAAGCGGTGGGCGTGCAGCCGGGCCCGGACGTCCTCGGGGTCGGCGAGCAGCGCGGGGGCCTCGGCGAGGGTGCGGGCGAGCGCGGCGGCGATCGAGTCGGTGCCGCCGGGGACGAGCTCCAGGAAGTCGAACGCGGTTGTCTCGTCGGCGAGTTGGCCGAGGGCGGTGTCGGCGAGCTGCCGGATCGCCTGGTCGGTGTCGGCGTGGCCGGCGCCCGCGGCGCGGCGCAGCCGCAGCAGGTTGAGCAGCAGGCCGGCGGTGCCGAGCGGCACGTCGGCGTGCGGGGTCCGGACCGGGCGGCCGGGGCGGCTGGAGGCGGACTCGGCGACCGACATCGCACCGGGGACCAGGGCCTGCGCGGCGGTGAGGAAGTCGGCCTCGCCGAGCAGCAGTCCGCCGCGGGCCAGGCCGTGGATGATCGCGCCGGGGCCGAAGAGGCCGCCGGGGACGGGTGCGCCGGAGGCCAGCCGGGAGTCCCCGGCGAAGGCGAACGCCTTGGGTTCGGCCGGGTCGATCAGCGCGGCGGCCTCGGCGAGCAGGGCGTGGGCGGCCCGGTGGAAGCGCGGTTCGCCGGTGGCGGACCAGAGTTCGGCGAGGAACAGGGCGATGCCGAGGGTGCCGGAGGCCAGGTCGGGGCCGAGCACCTCGACCTGGCGCAGGCCGGTGCCCGGGTACCAGCCCTGGGCGACCCAGCCGGTGCCGCGCCGGGCGGCCAGGATCCGGTCGCCGACGGCGACGGCCTCGCTCAACAGCTCGCCGGGGGACGGGGGCTCGGCGGCGGCGAGCGGCTTCATCGGCTTGGCGGGGGGCTCCTCGGTGCCGGCCCGGGCGGCGTCCACGCAGCCGGAGAGCACGGCGACGTGGGTGTCCAGGTCGAAGCCGTCGAGTTCGGCGACCCGCTGCTGCAGGCGCTGCCAGCCGGTGGAGCGGAAGTGGCCGGGGATCTCGCGGCCGTCGGCGGTGAACACCGAGGAGGAGGTGGTCAGCGAGCGGAAGAACGGGATGTCCAGGGTGCGGAAGGAGTCGAGCTCGGCGAGCACCACCTCCAGCAGGTCGCCGCGGTCCGGGTCGCCGGAGCGGGCGGTGACGGCGCCGCGCAGGGCGCCCGCGATGACGGTCTCCCGGGTCGCGCCGTCGTCCAGGGCGAGCGGGCTGGTGGAGGCGCGCAGGATCTTGTAGCCGTCCCAGGTGTGCCGCCAGATGTAGCGCACCCAGACGCCCCGGAAGCCGCTCAACGGCCCTTCGGCGTCGGCGAGTTCACCGCGGATCCGGTACAGCGCGGCCTGCATCTCGCGGTAGCCGTCGACCACCTCGTCGCTGTACTGCCACGGGTCGGCGGGCTGTCCGTCGTGCACCGGCCGGTAGGCGGTGATGGGCAGCGCGGGCACGCCGGGGACGACCTCCAGGCTGCCGACCCGGGACAGGCAGCCGATGTCCAGGGCGTCGGTGCGCCCGGCCGGGGTCCACGCCTGGAAGGCCATCGCGGTGCGCACCACGGTGGTCTCCAGCTCGTCCAGCAGGGCGTGCTGGGCCTCCTTGAGCACCGGCGGGTTCTGGACGCGCGGGTAGAGCAGGCACTCCAGGTCGATCAGGACGGGGTGCTCGCCGTCGGCCAGCAGGTTGTCGGCCCACAGGTCGCGGCCCTCCAGCAGCTGCACCAGCCGGATGGTCATGCCGAGGCGGCGGTAGAACCGGGCGAAGCCCGCGCGGTCGGCGCAGGGGCGGGACGGGACGAGCTCCTCCCAGCCGTAGTCGCCGGAGCAGTCGGTGCTGAGCGAGGCGCCGTGGCCGTCGTCGCCGCGGTCGGAGCGGACCAGCACGGTGCGCAGCGGCAGGTCGAGGCTCAGTTCGCGGTTGAGGCGCTCGACCAGGCCGAGGAAGGCGGTGGCGTGCCGCATGTCCTTGGGCTTGTAGACCACGCCCGCGCCGCTCTCGAAGCGCAGCAGCGCCACCGAGCGGCCCTGGGCGTGCCGGTCGCCCGCGTCGCCGTGCACCGAGTCCAGCGCGCCCGGGTCGGTGCCGCCCCACATCTGCTCGACCAGGCCGGCCCGGTCGGCGGAGAGCCGGGCGAACATCTCGGTGTACATCTCCTGCCACTGCCGGCAGACGGTGCCGATCAGGTAGGCCAGCGCGGGCAGCCGCTCCAGCCGGGCCAGCCAGCCCGCGGCGGAGGCGTCCGGGCCGCCCTCGGCGTCCCAACTCGTGGCGCGGGGGCGGCCGGTGGCGAGCTGGAACTCCTGGCAGAGGGTGAGGTTGGCGACCTCGACCAGCCGTCCGGTGAGGGTGCCGACCACGTCGGCGCGGCCCTTCGCGGTGACCGGGACGCCCAGCACCGAGCCCTCCCCGGCGGGCAGCAGGGCGTCGGCGGCGGCCCGGAAGCCGGCCGCGACCGAGCCCGGGCCGGTGGCGGGCGCCTGGCTCTGGGCGCGCAGGAACACGGCCAGCGGGTACGCCCAACTCGGCAGCTTGGCCGGGTCGGTGAGGCGGACCCGGCGCAGACCGTCGCCGAGCGGGCGGCCGGTCTCGGCGAGGTGGTCGAGCAGCACCCCGGCGGAGCGCTGGTCTCCGGCAGCGCGGCGCAGCCAGGTCTCGACGGCGGCGGTGCGGCTGCGCCGGTCCTCGGCCGGGTCGGGGGCGAACAGCGCCTGCCCGTCGTCGCGGGCGGCGGCGCGTTCCTCGAAGCTGGCGGCGGCGGCGATCACGGCGTGCAGCCGCTCGTCGGCGCCCGGCAGGCCGGGCAGCAGGGCGGTCGTCGGGGCCGCGTGGCCCGGGGTTCCGGCGGTGCGGAGCCAGGTCTGAACGTCGAGCGACATCTCACATCTCCTGGAAGCGGGCGAGGCGGGTGAACAGCGGGTCGGTGCCGAGCAGTTCGCGGTAGGTGCCCTCGGCGGACACCCGGCCCCCGTCCAGCACGTAGATCCGGTCGGCAGTGCGGATGGTGCTCAGTCGGTGGGCGATCACCAGGCGGGTGCGGTCGAGGCCGGCGACGGCCTCGGCGACCCGCTGCTGGGTGGCGTTGTCGAGCGCGGAGGTGGCCTCGTCGAGCAGCAGCACGGCCGGGTCGCGGACCAGGGCCCGGGCCAGCAGCAGGCGCTGCACCTGGCCGCCGGAGAAGCCCTGGGCGTCCTCACCGACCCGGGTGCCCAGGCCCATCGGCAGGGCGCGCAACTCGTCGGCGATTCCGGCGAGTTCGGCGGCGTGCCAGATCCGCTCCTCGTCGATGTCGGGGTCGGCGCCGGCCAGGTTCTCCAGCAGCGAGCCGCGCAGCATCCGGCCGTGCTGGAGCACCGAGCCGAGCTGGCGGCGCACCAACCGGGCGTCCAGCGAGGCGAGTTCGCGCCCGTCGTAGCGGACCGCGCCGGACTCGGGCCGCTCGAAGCCGAGCAGCAGCCGGACCAGGGTGGACTTCCCGGCGCCGGACGGGCCGACCACGGCGACGAACTCGCCGGGCTCGGCGTGCAGCGACACCCCGTCCAGGGTCGGCAGCGCACTGCCCGGGTAGCGGAACACCACGTCCTCCAGGGCGAGTTGCCCCTTCAGGCGGCCGGGGTCGGCGAGCTGCCCGGCCCGTTCGGCGGCGTTCACGGCCGGCTCGGCGAGGATCGGCCGCAGCCGCTCCAGCACCGGGGCGACGCCGTACGCGCCGGCCGCGGCGTGGGTGACCTGGCCGAGCGCCAGGGCGACCTGTCCGGCGGCCACCCCGGCCGCCATCAGGTGCCCGGCCTCGGCGGCCGGGCCGAACGTCGCACCGGCCAGCAGCACGGCCAGCAGCAGGGGCTGCAACGCGGTGGTGAGGGCACCGGAGAGCGCCTCGGTGCGCATCGCGGCGGCGTCGGCGCGCTTCTGCCCGGCGAACGGGACGGCCCAGCGGGCGAACGCCTGGATCTCCCGGCCGGCGGTCTGCACCTTGTCGATGCCCAGCAGCAGCCCGTACAGCACCCCTTGGAGCTGCCCGTGCGCCGCGTACACCTTCGACTCGTGCTCCTGGCGGCGACGGCCGAGCAGCAGCAGCGCGGCCGTCACCGCCAGCACGGCGAGCAGCAGCAGCCCGCCGAGCCGCCAGTCCACCAGCAGCAGGACGGTCAGCCCGGTGACGGCGAACACCGCGCCCAGCACGGCGCCCACCAGCACCTCCGAGAGGGCCTGCCGGGCCTGCGCCACCGCGTTCGCCCGGTGCACCAGGTCGCCCGTGGTGTAGTCGCGGAAGAACCTGGCGTCCTGGGCCAGCAACCGGTCCCAGACGGCAGGTTCGAGCGCGTGCTGCACCCGGCTGGTGAGCCGGACGGCCGCGGTGTTGCGGACCAGCGTGAGCAGCCAGGACGCCACCACCGCGGAGCCCAGCAGCACGGCCAGCCAGCGCACCGGGTGCCGTTCGGCCAGCAGCAGGCCGGGCAGCAGCACTCCGGTGGACAGCGGGACGAGCAGGCCGAGCAGCGCCGACACCAGACCCGCCGCGCTCAGCACCCCGAGGTCCCGGCGGGCACCGGGCACGGCGAGGGCGAAGCGCAGCAGGTCGGCCGGGGTCGGGCACCCCGGCGGCAGCGGCGGGTACAGCAGCAGCGCCTGGCGGCTCAGCCCGGAACGGGTGGCAGCCCGTTCCGGGTCCGGGTCGTGGCGGCGGTGCCGCCCGGCCCGGGGTATCAGGGCGATCGGCCGGCCGTCCTCGGCGGCGAACGCCACCATCGGCCCGGCCGTGCCGCTCTCGTCCCCGCCGGCCAGGGTGACCGGACGCCAGCGCACCCCGGCCCGGCGCAGCAGCGCCGTCACCGGATCGGCGGCGTCCCGCACCGCGGCGGGGATCTCCTTCGGCACCGCGACGCCCAGCGCCCGCAGCACCTCCCGCGCCTGGTCCGCGCGGTGGCGCGGCGCTGCCGGCGAGGTGCCGCCGGGGCGCGGGGAGGTGTGCGGACGGCTGTCGGCGGTGCCCAACTCGGCCAACACGTCCGCGAGCGCGGTCCGGTTGGCCGCCACGGTGGCGTCGATCCGGGTCGCCGGATCGCGCTCCTCGTCCCCCGCGGCGGTCTGCGACCCGCCCCGACGGGCGGCGGTGATGGTGGTGCTCATGCCTGCTCCTCCGTCCGGACGGGGCGGTTCTGGGTGGGCTGGGTGGTCTGGGCTGTCTGGGTGGGGTCGGGGGTCCGGGTGGGCTCGGAGGTCGCGGCCGGCCCGGCGGGAGCCGACTCGCGGAGCAACTCCCGGTAGGGGCCGTCCTGTTCGGCGAGTTCGGCGGGTGGGCCCTGCTGGACGATCCGGCCCTCGCGGATCACCACGACCCGGTCGGCGGCCTGGATGGTGCTGAGGCGGTGGGCCAGGACGAGGCAGCTGGTGCCGCGGCGGCGCAGGTGGGCGTTGACGGCGGCCTCGGTGTGGGCGTCGAGGGCGCTGGTGGCCTCGTCGAGCACGATCAGGGCCGGGTCGAGGGCCAGTGCCCTGGCGATCTCCAGGCGCTGGCGTTCGCCGCCGGACCAGTTGCGGGCGTCCTCGTCGATCGGCGCGTCCAGTCCGCCGCGGCGGCGGACCAGTTCGGCGGCTTCGGCGTCGGCGAGGGCGCGGTGCAGGGTGTCCTCGTCGGCCGACGGGTCCCAGAGCGTCAGGTTCTCCCGGACGGTGCCCTCGAAGAGCCGCAACTGCTGTTCCACGTAGGCGACCTGGCCGGTGACGACGCCGCGGTGCCAGTCGTCGCGGGGGCGCCCGTCGAGCAGCACCTCGCCCTTCCAGGGGCGCAGCACGCCGGCCGCGAGCCGGGCCAGGGTGGACTTGCCGCTGCCGCTGCCGCCGACCACGGCGACCCACTCGCCGGGGGCGATCCGCAGCGAGATCCCGGCGAGGGCGGGCGGCCGGTTCGGGTCGTAGCCGAACTCCAGGTCGCGCAGTTCGAGTTCGCCGCGCAGCCGGACCGGCTCGGCGGGGGTGTCGAGGACCGGGGCGAGGTACGGGTCGACCTCGCTGGTCTCGATGTCCTCCAGGAGGGCGTTCTGGGCTCGGGCGACGGTGAACTCGGCTCCGGTGCCCACGAGTTGGGAGACCGGCAGGAGGAAGCCGTTGAGCAGCAGCAGGAAGGCCAGCAGGGTGCCGAAGGAGAGCGAGCCGGCCAGCAACAGGGCGGTTCCGGCGATCACCGCGGCGGCCGCGGCGGCCGAGTTGAGGGCGCCGGGCAGCGAGAGCGGCACCAGGACGGTCTCGGCGACCCGCTGCCCGGTGTGGGCGGCGCGGGCCTGCCAGCCGGCCCAGGAGCGGAACAGCGCGTCCTCGGCGCCCTCGGCCTTGACGGTCTCGATCGCCGAGACCCCGGCGAAGGCGACGCCGTCGCGCTTGTGACCCTCGGCGTGCAGCCGGTGGATCATGCCGCCGCGCCGCCGGTCGGCGGAGCGCAGCGCGAGCGCGTCCAGGGCGGCGACGGCGAGCGGGATCGCGGCGAGCTTGGGGGCGAGCCAGAGCAGCGCGGTGAGGTGCACGGCGGCGGCGGCCAGTGAGGAGGCGGCGCCCGCCACCCAGTAGGAGAGCAGGTTGGCCAGGCCGTCGTTGAGCTGCACCCGGGTGACCAGGCCGCCGAGCTGGCGGCGGTGGAAGAACGCGCCGGGCAGCCGCAGCATCCGCCACAGGAAGGCCGCCGAGGAGCGGGCGGCCATCGCCTCCAGCACCCGGTTGACCATCGCGGAGCGCAGCCAGTTCCCGGCCAGGACCAGTCCGGTGACGGTCAGGCCGGCCAGGGTGAGCGGCACCGCCCAGCCGCTCGCGCCGCCGTTGACCACGGCGGACAGGTAGGTGCGCAGCAGGAACGCGGAGGCCACGCCGGGCACCGTCATCAGCATGCCGACCAGCACCGCGACCAGCATCGGCCAGGCGTAGGGCCGCAGCCGGGCGCCGAGCGAGCGCAGCAGCGGGAAGCGGCGGCCGCCGCGTTCGAAGTCGGGGCCGGGTTCGAAGCCGACGGCGATGCCCGCGAACGACTCCCAGAACTCGGCCGGGGTGGCCGAGTAGGAGCCCAGCGAGGGGTCGTTGACGTGCACCCGGCCGCGCTTGACGCCCTCGAAGACGGCGAAGTGCGGGCCGGTGACCAGCACCATCGACGGCACCGGCACCGCGTCGAGGCCCTCCAGCCGCTCGCCCTCGCGGCGCACCACCCGGCGGCCGCGGGCCAGCAGCCCGTACCGCCCGGCGGCGCGGGCGACGGCGGCGGCGCTGACCCCGTCCCGGCTGACCCCGCAGGCCCGGGACGCCTCGTTGAGCGTCACCCGCCGCCCGAACGCGCCGAGCACCACGGCGAGGCAGGCCGCCCCGCAGTCCTGCTCCTCCATCTGCGGCACCACGGGCGTGCGCAGGTGGCTGCGCGGCTTCTTGCGCCTGGGGGCGGTCTTCGGCTTCGGCTTCGGTGCTGCGGGTTCGGCGGTGCCGCTGCCCGCGGTGCGCGGTTCGGTGCCGGCGGGCGGTTCGACGGTGGCGCTCTGCGCGGGCTTCATCGCTTGGCCTCCTGTCCGAGCACCGCCTGGTACGGGTGCCGGCTGCCGAGGTCGACCCGGACGTCCAGCGCCAGCGGGCCGTTCAGCGCGACGCCCTGCGGGAGCCGGGCGTACGCCACCCAGACGGGGGCCGGGCCGGCGGGCAGGCCGGGGACGGCGACCGGCAGGGTGCCGTCGAGCGAGTCGGCGCGGACGGGCAGCGGCTCGACCCGGTCGACGACGGCGCGGACCGCGCCCCCGCCCGGGGCCGGGACGAGCACGGGCAGGCCGGGGGTGAGCTTCGCGGCGTCCTTCGGGTTGTCCAGCAGCAGCCGGACGGTGGGCGGCGCGGCGGCCGCGTCCAGCGTCAACACGGGTGCTCCGGGCGAGAGTTGGTCACCGGGCGCGGCCAGCAGGGCGCTGACGGTGCCGGCCGCGGGGGCGGTCAGCCCGGCGTCGCCGACCAGGGCGAGCACCTGGCCGGCGACCACCCGCTCGCCCGGCCGGACCTCGAACTCGACCAGGCTGCCCGCGCGTTCGGCGGCCACCCGGACGGGCGCGTCCCCGTGCGCGGCGACCGCGTGCACGGTCAGGGTGTGCGGCAGGCGCCCCCACACCGCCCAGCTCGCGCCCGCGCCGACGGCCAGCACCAGCGCGGCACCGGCCAGCCACAGCCGGGCCCCGACCAGCCGCACCGGCTGGTCGAGCCCGGGTTCGAGCACGGCGGCGGCCCGGGCGGCGGCGACTGCGGCCGTCTGCGAGCGCGCCTGCGGCGCGGCTGCCGTAGCGGCTTGCGGCCCGGCTGCCGGAGCGGCCTGTGCCCCGGCCGTCGGCTCGGCTGCCGGTACGACCGCCGACTCGGCCGTCGGCTCGGCTGTCGACTCCGTCGCGGTGCTCATGCCGCCACCTCCATCAGTTCGGTGCGCGGCGGGCAGGCCACCGGCAGTTCGCGCACTCCGCCGAAGGCGAACTGTTCGTTCCGGCGGGCGGTGGCGTCGGTCAGCGTGGTGCTCAACTCCCGTACGGCGTCGGCCTCGGCGAGGCCGCGCAGGACGGCGGAGCCGGCGATCAGGGAGAGCGGGGCGCCCAGGCAGTGGTGCGGGCCGTGGCCGAAGGCGAGGTGTCCGCGTTCGGGGCGGTCGGGGTCGAAGCGGTCGGGGTCGGCGAAGCGGCGCGGGTCCCGGTTGGCGGCGGCGTACAGCAGCATGGCGACGCTGCCGGCCGGGACGGTGGTGTCGCCGAGCGCGACCTCGCGGGTCAGGGCGCGGGCGCTGGCGCGGACGGGGCTGCCGAGTCGCTGGGCCTCGTCGAACACGGCGGCGGCCAGCGCGGGTTCGGTGCGCACCCGGGCGGTCAGGCCGGGGGTGCGGATCAACTCCCAGGCGGCGACGGCCAGTCCGGAGGTGAGCGTCTCCAGCCCGTTGGCCAGCAGCATCACCACGAAGGCGAGCAGTTCCTCGGTGTCGAGCCGGCCCTCGCCGCGTGCGGTGGTCAGCCGGCTGATCAGGTCGTCACCGGGGGCGGCGGCCCGGGCGGCGCACAACTCCTCGACGTAGGCGTGGAATTCGGCGAACTCGGTGTCGATCTCGGCGGCCTCGGGGCCGTCGCCGAAGGGGTCGAGCATCGCGCGGGCGACCAGGCTCGCCCAGCCGGTGATCCGGTCCTGCTCGGAGTCGGGGACGTCGAGGATGGCGCAGGAGACGGCGACCGGCAGCGGGACGGCCAGGTCGGCGACGAGGTCGAAGGAGCCGGCGTCGATCAGCGGGGCGAGCAGCCGGGCGGCGGTGCCCTCGATCCGCTCGCGCATCTGCTCCAGCCTGCGGTGGCTGAACGCGGCGGTGGCCAGCCGCTTGAGCCGGGTGTGGTCGGCGCCGTCGCGCATCGGCAGCATCCGGTTGACCACCCGCAGCAGCGCGGTGTTGCCCGCCCGGGGCAGGCCGACGGTGGTCGGGTCGACGTTGGTGCCGGGGTTCATCAGGACGGTGAGGATCTCCTGGTGGCCGGAGACCACGTACAGCGGGCCGAGGTCCAGCACGGGCGCCTCGGTCAGCAGCCGGCGGTAGAGCGCGGGTGGGTCCTGCTGAGCGGCGGGCTGCTGGATGAACCGCGTCAGCTCGTGCCGGAGGCTGTCCATGCCCGGCTCTCCTTCAATCTGGCGGTGGGGCTGGGTCGTTGGTGCCGGGCCTCGGGGGTGGGCCCCCGGTGCCGGAGCGGGGTGCGGGGGTGGGCCGCCGGAGAGCGGACCACCCCCGCACAGGTCCCGAATTACTCGGCCGCGACCTCGGCGACGGAGTTCGACACCGAGCTGAAGCTCGACACCGGGCAGGCGGCGGAGAGCAGGGAGGAGACGGAGACGCCGCCGTTGACGGTGTCCAGCTCCTCGACCTCGATGTCGAACTGCTCGTCCTTGTTGATCTCGTTCTGCGCCATGGGAATCTCCCTCGGTTTCGCGGCGCCGGCCCGCTTCTCGGACCGGCCGCCCCGGTTTACCCTTTTTCTCGCCGCCCGCTTTCCCGGTTTCGCTTTTCTCCGGTTCCGCTCTCGGCGATGTCTCAACTATGACCGAGTTCCGAAAGTCCGTGCAGTAGGAGATGTCAGATTCCGCGGGGCGTAAATGTCACCGCCCGAGATGACATTTTGCACATGTTCTGACCTGCATCGATGCGCTACTTGCCGTTCCCCGCCCGCACCCGTCACGCTGCATGCATGACACCTCTTTCCGAGAATTCCCCGGCCGTGGAGGTAGTGGATCTGCGGCGCAGTTACGGCGATTACGAGGCGGTGCGCGGCATCTCCTTCTCGATCGCCCGCGGCGAACTCTTCGCCCTGCTCGGCACCAACGGTGCGGGCAAGACCACCACCCTGGAGGTGCTGGAGGGCTACCACCCGCCGACCTCCGGCCGGGTCCGGGTGCTCGGCCTGGACCCGTTCACGGCGGGCCCGCAGGTGCGCCGGCGTACCGGGACGATGCTCCAGGAGGGCGGGTTCTTCAAGGAGTTGACGGTCAAGGAGACCGTCGACTGCTGGCGCGCCTTCACCAGCGGGGCCCGGCCGACCGCCGAGGTGCTGGCGAGGGTCGCGCTGGAGCCGAAGGCCGGCACCCGGGTCTCCCAGCTGTCCGGCGGCGAACGCCGCCGCCTGGACCTGGCGCTGGCCGTGCTGAACGACCCGGAGCTGCTGTTCCTGGACGAGCCGACCACCGGCATGGACCCGGAGGCCCGGCGCTCCACCTGGCACCTGGTCGAGGAGCTGCGGGCGGCCGGCACCACGGTGGTGCTGACCACCCACTACCTGGAGGAGGCCCAGCAGTTGGCCGACCGGGTCGCCATCATGGACCGCGGCACGATCGCCGCCGCGGGCACCGTCGCCGAGGTGCTGTCCGGCCGCGGCGACCTGATCAGCCTGCCGCTGCCGCCCGGCCGCGAACTCGCCGCGCTGCCCGAACTGCTCGGCACCGCACCGTCGTTGACCGGCGGCCGGGCGGTCTACCGGGTGCCCCGCTCGGCGCCCGCGCTGGCCGCGCTGCACGCCTGGGCGGCGGACCGGGGCGTCGAACTGGACGGCCTGGAGGTGCGCACCGGCTCGCTGGAGGACGTCTTCCTCGACCTCGCCACCGCCGCTGTCCCCTCCCCCACCCCCCTGGGAGCGTCCCGATGAGCTGGTTCACGTACGCCAAGGGCCAGTTCGCGCTGGACTGGAAGGTGTTCTGGCGCAACCGGCGCTCCACCTTCATCGGGTTCCTGCTGCCGGTGCTGCTCAACCTGGTGATCGCGGCGCCGCTGCGCGACAAGGAGATCGGCGGGGTGAACGCCGCCGGGTACGTGGCGGTCGGGCTGCTCGGGCTGGCCCTGGTGACCTCGTTCGTCAACCTGCTGGGCAGCGTGGTGTCGCGCCGCGAGGAGCTGGTGCTCAAGCGGCTGCGCGGCACCGAGTGCCCGCCGAGCGCGATCTTCGCCGGGCAACTGGGCGCGGGCGGCGTGGTGGTGCTGATCCAGGCGCTGGTGCTGGGCGGCGTCGCGGTGGTCTGGTTCGGCGCGCCGCTGCCGGCCGACCCGGCGCTGCTGCTGCTCACCCTGCTCGGCGGCTACCTGCTGTTCTCGGTGCTGGCGGTGGCCTTGTCGGGAGTGACGCCGTCCGCCGAGTCGGCGCCGCTGGTGGCCACGCCCGTCCTGGTGCTGTGCATGTTCGGCGCGGGCGTGTTCACCCCCGTCGCCGGCCTGCCCGGCTGGCTGCAGGGACCGGCCGGGGCCCTGCCGCTCTCCCCCGTGATCCGGGGGCTGCGCACCGCCTGGTTCGGCCGCGAGTTCGGCGCCGAGACCTGGGCCGGCGGCCCGCTCCGGGAACTCGACCTGCTGCACGGCTGGACGGCGGCCGGCCCCTCGCTGCTGCTGCTCGCCGCCTGGCTGGCCGCCGCCGCGATGCTCTCCCGCCGCCTGCTGCGCTGGGAGCCCCGCCGCGGCTGACCCCGGCCGCCCTCCCCCTCACCTCCGACCGGCCCGCCACGGCCGAAAGTGCCCTCCGCCAGGGGACTTCCGACCGTGGCGGGCCGGTGGCGCACCGTCGGAGTCTGGACCGTGCGGGCCGTCTCCTGTCGTCGGCGGGTGCCCGTGCCCGTGCCACAGCCCCCGGAGGTCCGCGATGCCCCGCAGCCGTCCACAGCTCAGCCTGCTGACGCTCGACAGCACCCCGGAGTCGGTCTCCGGGGCCCGCCGCCACACCGCCCAGGTCCTGCACTGCTGGCACGCCCGGGTCGAACTCTCCGACGCCGCCCGGCTGGTGGTCTCCGAACTCGCCACCAACGCGGTCCGGGCCCGCGGCGGCCCGCACGGCTTCACCCTCTCCCTGGTCCTCGACCGCGACCACCTCCTGGTCCAGGTCGGCGACCGGGACCCGCACCCGCCCCGCCCCCGCGAAGCCGGCCCCGACGCCACCGGCGGCCGCGGCCTCCACCTGGTCGACACCCTCTCCTCCCGCTGGGGCTACTACCGCACCGCCCCCGACGGCAAGGTCGTCTGGGCCGAACTCCCCGCCGACACCGCCCCCGACGACCCCCCGGGCCGCCCGGACCACCCGGGCCACCCGGGCCACCCGGACCCCCTGGGCCGCATCCTGATCGACACCCACCAGCCCTGCGTCCCCGTCTCCCCGCCCGCCGACCGCTGCCGCTGACCGCTGCCCCTGACGGCCGCTCACCGTTCGGGGAGGCTCCGGTAGACGGCCCACAGCTGCTCCTGGCCGGACCTCCGGCGGTGGCCGAAGCGGTCGGCGGCCTGCAGGACCGAGAGCACTTCGAGGTGGTTGGTCTCCCTGCGGTGGGGCGGCAGTTCGAGGAAGATGCGGATGCCCTCGCCCTCCTCCGCCATCCTGACCTCCACGTCGAGCAGTTCCACCAGCCGGGAGGCCGCCTCCCAGGCCCGGACGGCAGGCTCCGTCACGACTCCTCCGCCACCCGCTCCGGCGGAACGAGTTCGCCCAGCGTGGTGACGCTCTCCCGCCCGTCCCGCAGACTCCGGACGAACACCCCGCAGGCGTGCACCGCCATCACCCGCACGTCCTCGCCCGAACGCCGATCGTGCGCCGACTGCCCCTCCCGGGGCTCCCACCGCTCGCCGCTCACGCGGTCAGCCCCTTCGCCACCACGTACACCCCGTCGCCCGACGACACCGGCCGCACCCCGCAGTCGGCGAACACCCGGGCCAGCACCCGCCGCGACCGCCCGTCGACCAACCGCCCCGTCAGCCGGGCGCACTCCGTGAGCACCTCGGCCAGCACCCGGGCCGTGGCCGCGCTGCACCCCCCGAGCGAGACGTGGGCCCCCGCGACCAGCCCGCTCCCCCTCGTCACCGGCATCACCCCGGGCTCGGACGGCAGCCCCGCGAGCCGCCACGCCGTCTCCACGGCATCCGCCGCCTCCTCCGCCTCCGCCCGGTGGGCACGCAACCGTGCCGTCTCCTGCTCCAGCTCCGCCATCGTCGCTCCGTACTCTCGACTGCCCGGTTCTCCCCATCAGCGTCGGCATCCGTCGCTACCCTGAACAGGGGCCACATCCCAGCAAGGGCACTGCCGGAACGGGGACATGACGGATGGTCAGCGGAAAGAACCTCGCCCCTGCCTCCTCCCCCAGCGCCTTCTACGGGGCGGAGGTCCGCAGGCTCCGCGAGGAGAAGGGGC
The DNA here is from genome assembly GCF_000721345.1 of Kitasatospora sp. NRRL B-11411. NCBI lineage: Bacteria > Bacillati > Actinomycetota > Actinomycetes > Kitasatosporales > Streptomycetaceae > Kitasatospora > Kitasatospora sp. NRRL B-11411. The sequence goes on from NZ_JOGH01000014.1 coordinate 26,732, forward strand.
TGTCCCAGAGCGGGCTGGGCGAACTGGTCTTCTGCTCGGGCGCGTACATCGGGCAGATCGAGGTCGCGGTCCGGAAACCACAGGCGGACCTCTCGGGGCGACTCGACGCGGCACTGGGCACCGGGGGCCATTTCACCCGCCTCTACCCGATGGTGGCCCGCACCCGGCACGCCGCGCACTTCGCTCGGGCTGCTGAGCTCGAATCCCAGGCCGAGACGATCTCCCACTATGCCCCGACGCTGGTGACGGGGCTGTTGCAGACAGCCGACTACGCGCGGGCCGTCGTTCGTGCGGCAAAGCCGTTCGCGTCGGCCGAAGCAGTGGACGACACGGTGACGGCCAGGCTCGAACGGGCGCGCATCCTGGCCGGCCCAACAGCACCCCTGTTGTGGGTGATCCTTCACGAGGCGGTGATCCGGATGCCCGTCGGTGGCGGTCGCGTGATGGCCGATCAGCTACGCCACCTCACGACGCTGGCGGAGGACGGCCAACTCCTGCTCCAGGTACTGCCGTTCAGTGCGGGAGCACATGCCATGGCAACAGGGTCGCTCTTCCTGATGACGTTCGCGGAAGCCCCACCGGTGGCGTACGTCGAGGGCCCGTACTCAGGTCAGTTGCTCGACGATCCGGCCATAGTCGCCCGTTGCCAGAGGTCGTACGATCTAGCCAGGGCCGTCGCACTGTCGCCGGAGACGTCCCTGGCCCTGGTCAGATCGGCGGCGGAGGAATACGCACATGAGTGAAGCGACCGGCCTCAGCACCTCCATGTGGCGCAAGTCGTCCTACAGCGGCGGTGACGGCGGCGAGTGCATCGAGGTGGACGACGCCAACCCCGGCACCGTCCGCGACTCCAAGGACCCCGACGGCCCCCGCCTCACCTTCACCGCCCACACCTGGCAGACCTTCGTCGCCAGCGTCAAGGCAGGCCACTACCCCCACGCATGATGTCCCATCAGCTCCAACAAGGCCCCGGCTGAGTTCCCGCCGGGGCCTTCACGTCACGGCCCCGGCTGTGATCGAGTTGCCGGGCGTGTTCGAGTGAGGACGGCGCAGTGGACGAAGACGAGTGGCTGCAGCGGTACGGGCTGCACCCCGACACCGGGCAGCTCGACGAAGTCCGTCAGCTCCTGCGGGAGCAGACCGACGCCGAACGCCGCGCCCAGGGCCGGGGCGACACGGCGCTGATGAAACTGTGCTGCGTCCAGCTCTTCACCGCCGCCGTACCCGACGACGTCCTGCTCATCTGGCAGGCCAAGACCGCCGGCATGGACGCCGACGCGTCGATCGAGATCCACCTGCTCTGCGGCGGCGGACTGACCGCCGCCAAGGACCACTTGGCAGCCGACCGGTCCGCACCGGCTCGGGCCGCGCTCCGACGCCTGCTCGCGTGCGAGGAAGCGGGCGACTTCGAGGATTTCTCGGTGGCCCGGCAGACCGCCGCCTACGCCTCCTACTACGCGTAACAGCACCCGGCGGCAGCCGGCGCCTGGCGGCTTCAAGCAAGGTCTCCTCCAGTGACCGGCCGGCTTGGCGGCCTCCAGGAGGATGCCGGTGAGGACCGCGTAGATCACCTGGGCTCAGTTTCGTGCTCTCGAAGAGCCGGCCACGCCGTGGCATCAGGCTCGGGAGAGTTCAGCGGCGCGCTGTCGCAACTCACGGACGTGGCTGTTCCGCTGGAGTGGTGAGGTCATGGTGACCATGGAGTCGATGCGGTCCTGACATCTGGCGGACTGGACCATGGGGTAGTCGTCCAGCACTCGGTGCCAGTCGGCACAGGCCTCCTCGATCCGTCCTGCCTCGAACTTCCGCTCGGCCAGCATCGCTCCGTATCGGACCCGGGTACGCCGGTAGATCGGCTCACGGATCCGGTGGGACTCCTGCATCGACCCGATGGCGCCACTCAAGTCGCCAAGCTCGTAACGGACTTGGGAAACGTGGTAGTGCAGCGCCGAGGGGTCGTACGAGCCGAACGCCTTGGCTTGGGACTCGGCCTTCTCCATCGCGGTCTCGGCTTCGGCGACCTGGTGGAGGGCGGTGGCGCGGTCACCGGTGATGGCCGCTGCGTGAGCCTGCTGACCTGCCAGGAAAGCCCGCATGCGCGGTCCGGCATGGGGAGAGGCTGCGGACGCGGCGTCGGCCAGCCGGAGGGACAGTGTGCCGTTGCCGAGGTCGCCGTGCATGACGCTCATCCCCCGCAGGGTGGTGCAGAAGGCGAGCTGGTCACCGGCGGCGGCCGAGAGTTCCAGGGCCTTGGTGTAGTACTGGTCGGCCAGGCCGTCCAAGCGCTCGTCCATGGCCATGTAGCCGGTCAGGTAGCAGTGGTCGGCGGCGGCCGAGAGCATCGCCGTCCTGACCTCGTCGGTGGCCTCGGCCTGGAGACAGGGCACGATGGTGTTGACCAGGAAGGCCGCCGCCATGGGTCTGGCGAACCGTCCGCCGAACTGGTCGTCCAGGCTGCTGACCTGTTCGGTCATGGCGGCGACGGCCTCGACCTCGCGCATCCCGATCCGCGCATGCGGATTCGTCCTGATCGCCTTGAACCGGCCGACGGCGTCCTGCCAGCCGGGGATGGCCACGGCCGCTGAATAGAGGCTGGCGGCTCCCAGTACCGCACGGCGCGACGGGTCCATGTCGGCCCTCCCCAGCTCAGCAAGTCCTGTCAGGGTATCGGGTTCCGCGCCGGCCACCGCCGTACTGGCGAACCCGGCGTCGGCCGCAGTGACCGGCCGCCCGAGAGCCCGTCCCAGGACGACCAGGATCAGATCCCGGGTCTTCCGGCGGGGCACCGTACCGTCGTTCAGCCAGTGGCTCACCGACGACTCGTCGTATCGCAGGCGCATCCCACCTCGGGTGCCCGCACTGTTGATCGCCCGTGCGAACTGGCTGTGCTTCCACCCCAGCTCGTCCAGGAGCCCTGCCAAGCAAGTGTTCTGACTCGACTTCACCGACATGGGACTGCCTTTCCCCGGGATTCAAGTCTTTCAACTCGCGATCACGGCCAGGCAGTTACCGCATGTGGGCGTTCGACGGTTTCCTGGTCCAGCCGCCGACAAGAACCAGCACTCCGTCGGTCGCACCCACCGGTACCCGATTGGAAGGGACAGGAACGATGAACATCTTGACCGAGAAGGGCCTCCTGGAGGCGTCCAGCCGGATCTTCGGCGACGAGCCCGCCTACGAGGTCCTGGACACCACCGACCGGTACTCGTACAAGAAGATCGCCGGGTCCAGCGACTCCGTCCAGACGTACGACACCACCGCGGTCTGACGTCCTTCCGGCCGGCCACAGCCTCGATGCTGCGGCCGGCCGCGCCCTCCACCTCGAACCCCGCGAAGGACGGACCAGCATGTTCCGGCTGCGCATCACCCACGACGACATCACCCCGGAACGGGCCTGGGAGTGGGCCGCCGACCAGTGGCGGTGCGGCTCGTCCTGGGCCAAGCCCTACCGGCACGAGCTGACCGAGCAGACCGCCATGACCGACGGCATCCGCACCGTGCTCGTCTCCCGCGCCAAACAGACGACCGACACCTCAGCGGCGCGGCCCGAGGTCGTCACGGTGAGCCCCGGCATGTACCGCAGGAGGCTCGATGAGATCCACGGGAGCCACGACGACTGGACCACGATCGAGACGACCCCGGGCGGCACCGTCCGCGTCAGAACCGGGACCGCGTGCACCGCGCCCCAGTACCTCGTGGCCGCCAACGGAGTCCTCCACGGCGCATGGGACCTCTTGGACCTGCGGGACTACCAGAACTCCGATCGGCTCGACCAACTGGCCGTCACCCGACACCTCGCTCTGCGCACCCGGTACTCGGCGGCCACCTTCTGGCAGGACATCCGCCTCCTGACCGAACGGGCAACCGCCCGCTTCGTGGAGGGCGGCCTGCTCGGAATCCGGTTCCCCGAGCCGGCCGAACACACCCGCGCCCGTCTGCTGCGAGAGGGCGCCGACCCGTTGCCGCTGTTCCGGGACCTCCTGGACCTGGCCGTCACCAAAGCCCCTTGGGAAGGCTCCAGGACGGCCGTCCAGCTGTCCGGCGGCATGGACTCCACCGTTGTGGCACTGGCCATGCAGACAGCGCGCCAAGGGGCCGGAGTGACCGCCGGGACGGTCATCCTCGACGGCGAGCGGGGCACCCAGCAGACCGAACGGCGCAGGCTCATCCTGGAGTACCTCGCGGGCGGCTGGTCGGGCATCACCGTCGATGCCCTGGCCCATCTTCCGTACGGCCCGGCGTCGAGGTTCAGCCGGTCCGCGGGGACCTCGCCGACCACGGACATCTACACCGACGCCCTCGGCGCCCTCTCCGACCGGTTCGCGGAGAACGACGTCAAGGCCGTGTTCACCGGCATCGGGGGCGACGAGTTGATGGCCACCACCTCCGCCGAGGACGAGGGCGGCTGGGGAGGCTTCGAGCCCACCGAAGTACCGTCCTGGCTGGGCCCGGTCGCCGTCGCCGCCATCGAGGACATCGACACCGCGATCACTCCGGCCTCCGTCGTGCCCGAGACAGCACTCATGGCGAAGGCCGTGTGCGGGCCGGAGTTCCTGCGCCGGGGCCTGTGGCCCGTGCACCCGCTCACCGACCCCGCCCTGGTCAGGTACTGCGAATGGCTCCCCCTGGAGTGGCGCCGGAACAAGGCCGTCCTGCGCGAGAGCATCGACCGTACGGGACTGCCCCGGCAGGTCGCGCACCCGCCCGTCACCGAAAACTTCCAGCACATCATCACCGCCGCGATGCGGATCCACGGGGTTCCCCGCATCAGAAGGATCCTGACCGACGGCTCGCCGCTGTTCGAGGCCGGCCTACTGGACGCGGACGCGCTGTCCTCGACGGCCGACCGGCTGGAGACCGGGGCCGTCCGGGCCGGTGACCACGAGGTGGTGTTCGTCCTGCTGGCCGACTCCGCCCTGGTCCGGCGCTGAGTCCCCGACACCCCGGCTGACCACGAGAGTTGATCTCTCATCGCCCCATAGGCTGCGCTCCGGGTGCGCCGGAAGGAGAAGAGCATGTATCAGATGCGCGAGGCCACGATCGCGGACGCGGGCCCGATCGCGGACATGGTGCGCGCCAGGTCGGCCTGGCTGTCGGAGCGTGGACTCGGCGAGTGCGCGGACATGGCCGAGGAGTACGGATCACAAGCCGGGAACCCCGACTTCCCCGTGTGGGTGCTGGAGCACGAAACGGACGGCGTGGTCGGCTGCACTTCGCACTTCGGGAACGAGTCCTTGCCACCATGGGCGTTCACCGAGGACGAGCAGGCCGAGCCCACCCTGTTCCTGGCCACGACATTCACCCGGCCGAACCCGCACCGCCTCGGCCGGCTGATCGCCTGGTGGTCCTTGGACCGGGCCGCCGGCCTGGGGCTCACCTGGGTACGCCGCGGTACCGGCCAGGAACAGCTCTCCCGGTACTACCAGCAGGCGCAAGGGTGGGATCTGCTGCGCGTGGCCGACCGACGCGGCCACAAGGTGTTCTTCCTCCAGCGGAAGGCAACCCGGGTACCGGAGCTGCCCGAGCTGATGGCGGGTCGAGGTATCTGACAGCACCCCGGCACCGTCCGCGACTCCAAGGACCCCGACGGCCCCCGCCTCGCCTTCACCGCCCGCACCTGGCAGACCTTCGTCGCCAGCGTCAAGGCGGGCCACTACCCGAGCGTGTGACGTCCCGCCAGGTCCGGCAACGCCCCTTCCCTTCCCTCAGGTGAGTGCAACCGGACAGGGCATGGTGGGGGTGTCTCGCTGGTGGGGCCGGCGGGGGTGCGGGGGCAGGAGACGGCGGCCACGGTGCGGAGTTGTCGGCCCGGGGTCCAGTAGGTCCAGATCGTGTCGTGGGGGTGGGCGGCGAGGAAGGTCCGGGCGTGTTGCAGTCGGACGGCCGGGGGGAGGTCGGTGTCCAGGGCGGGGGTGTCGGCGAGTTGCCTGCCGAGCCAGTTCAGGACTTCGGCCGGGTCGTGGGTCGTTAGCCTGATGTGGTCCGCCGGTTTGGCCAGCCAGTGCATGACCTCCAGCGGCGGGACGGGGCTCGGCCACACCGGCCGCCGGCCGTTCTGCGGTTCGGGGGGCCGCCGGTCCCTGTCCTCGGGGCGTTTGCTGCCCGTCCACGTGTAGCCGTGCCAGTGCGGTGCGGGCCTTACCCGGTGGTCCATGCGCGCCTACCCTGATCGGGGGCGGGTCCTCGCTCCCGGTTGCGTCGGGAACGAAGGCCCGCCCGTCCGCTGCGTGTGTCAGACGGCGGTGTCGAAGCGGTCCGGGTCGATGCCGGCTGCCGCCAATTCGGCGGTGCTGAACCTCAGTTGCAGGTCGGGCCGCTTGGTGTCGCCCACCACCCACAGGCCCCCGGCCACCCCGGGCACCTCCGTCAGCGTCGGGCACGTCTCGTGGTCCGACTGCTGGTTGCCGCCGCACGCCTTGAAGGCGGTCAGCCCGGGCGGGATCTCCAGCTCGTACAGGTCGCTCACGGTGCTGCCTTCCCGTTCGATCCTGCGGGGAAGCCGTCCCCGCACGGCGGTGCGCCGGGACTGGGTCATCAGGTCCGGTACCGGCGTCCGAACGGCAGTCAGGCTAGGAGAATTCCGGCGCGGTAATCAACGACATTCCCGCCCGCGACTAAAGATCTCCACGGCACATGTCCGACCACTCGGACAGCCTGGCCCTTGCCTCGTCGCCGAACAGTGCGCAGCGCTCGTAACCGGTAAATTCGTCGAGATAACTCCGCACATCGCGTGGATCCCGAAACACCATGGCGCCGGTCGAAACCTCCACCGTGGCCATCCTGCTGTCATAGACCGTGAAAGTGTTCAGCGGGCAACTGGGAAGGTACCCGCCGATCGGGATCACACCGAGCCGGACACTCGGCAGACGGCTCAGCGACGCCAGGTGGTCGATCTGGACCGCCATGGCGGCCGGTCGGAGGATCGGCCACCTGACGGCCTGCTCGGTCAGGACGAACGTGAAGGATTTCGACCGGTCGTAAAGGACCGCCTGCCGGTCCAGTTTCCTGGCAATGGTTCTGCTGTGGTCGCCGGGAATGTGGGCCAGCGTGGCCTTGACGTAGTCAGGGGTCGAGAGCAGGCCCGTGATCATCGAGAGCAGGAAGAACCTGAATTCACGTGCCGACTTCTCGAGTTCCGCCAGTTCGGCCTGCTTCTTGTCCAGCCCCTTCCGGCGGAGGTTCCGGGCGTCCTGCCATTCGGTGTTCGCGATCCTCGCCAGCGCCACGATCTCCGCCACCAGCGATGACGGCGCGTTCAGCGCGCGCAGGATGCGCTCCACGTCGACCAGTGAGGGCGTTGCCCTGCCGGTCTCGATCTTGCTGATTTTCGACTGCGACATGCCGCAGCGCAGAGCGAGCCGGTCGCCGCTCAGACCGGCCTGCCTCCGCAGTGTTCGCAGTGTCTCTGCCAGGTCCGCCTTGCTCCGACCCAGATCCGTCGGCTCAAATGTCAAGCCCGCTCACGTACTCCACGAACGGAACCGATTCGGCGACCGCGATCCGCTGGTACTCGACGAACGGCGCGAGGTCGCCCTCGTAGACCTCGCGGCTGATCTGTCGTCCGTCCGGCTCGTAGTTCATCAGGACCACGGCCTCCCGGTCGAAGAACCAGTAGTCCTGGACCCCTTCGAGCGGATTCTCCCGTCCCGTCACGTCGAGGATGCGGATCTCTTCGCCGGCTCGGGCGCTGTGCGCGTAGTAGCGCTGGAATTCGAACCGCAGGTAGTCCGACAGGGGGCGGGAGACGACGTGGACCCGCCCGAGCGTCCTCCCGTTCTCCCGGTGGCCGCGGATCAGCCCCGTCCAGTAGTCCTCGAAGGGGCCGGCGAAGCGCTCACCCGAGAGGAATCGCTGGAATTCTTCGGCTTCTTGCGGCATTCGGTACTCGGGCAGGGTCTCAAGCCGCCACGCCTCCGAACGGAAGTCGCGGAACTTGGCCTGCCACTCCTCACCATCCAAGAACACGAACGGCCTCCCGCAGCACGCTCTCGGGGATTTCGACCAGGCCCTCTCCCTCGGGCGGCGCGAAGCCGTCGAACACGTCCCCCTGCACGACGAACGAACCCCGGTCCGTGGCGTAGACGTTCGGGCAGTCGTTCTGGCCGCACTCACCGGACCCGCTGCCCGTGGTGGTGAGCCGCGTGAGCCCAGGCTTGTCCGCCATGGTGAACCCCCTTGCGCGTGGCCCTGGTTGGGCCGGACATGATCGACGCTACGCAGCTCGGGCGGCCCGGTCCACGGAGGCGCGGAAATATTCCTGTCCGCGAATAAACGATCTCCGCAGGCGGCGGCCGTCCGCCGGACGTTGGTCGGTACGATCTTCCGGCCCGTCCTGGCCGCCGTGGAGGAGCCGCAGCATGGCTGAGCAGACCGACAGACCAGGTATTGCCGCCGCCGTCATCGTGCGGGACGGTCGCGTCCTGATGGTGCAGCGCCGGGTGGAGGAAGGCGAGTTGTCGTGGCAGTTCCCGGCCGGTGAGATCGAGGCCGGCGAATCGCCGGAGGCGGCTGCTGTCCGCGAGACCGCGGAAGAGGTCGGCCTGACGGTGCAGGCCACCCGGGTGCTCGGGGAGCGCGTGCATCCGAAGACCGGGCGCCGGATGTCGTACGCCGCCTGCGAGGTGGTGGAAGGCACCGCCGCGGTGGTCGACACCGAGGAGCTGGCCGAGCTGGCGTGGATCACTCACGGGCAGATCGCCATGTTCGTGCCGTACGGCTTGTTCCCGCCGGTGCAGGCGTACTTGGACACCGAGATGCGGCGGGGGAAGGACCGCTCGGGCTGAACTCGTGAGGGCGTCGGGCGGGGCGGGGACGGCGGGCTCCGGCTCGGACGGCGGGAAAGGCGCCGCCGACGGCGAACGGACGCCGGGCGCGCAGAAGCCCCCGGCCGGGTGGGCGGGGGGCTTCTGGGCTCGCTGTGCCCCAGACAGGAATCGAACCTGCGACACCGGCTTTAGGAGAGCCGTGCTCTATCCCCTGAGCTACTGAGGCGGGGCCTGCCGAGAATGTTGCCAGAAAACCGGAACAGAAGTCTCTGGTGACAAGGGCGGACCGATGACAGCCTAGCGGATGCGGCCCAGTGCCCTGCCGTACTCCTCGGCTGGCCTCCCGAGCACGGCTGCGACCTGCAGGTACGCCGCGCAGACCGTCGGTCCAAGGACTGCGGTCGACGCCGGGCTCGTGACAGCACCGACCGGCGCCCCCGCGACCCGGCCCGACCTGCCCCGGCCCGGCCCGGTCCGGTCCGTGGTGTCTCGGCCCGTGGTTCCCCCTTGCCGCAGCGACCCCCCGCACCCGCGGTGGCGCTGCGTCGGCCGCGTTGCCCCAACGGGCTGCGGCTCGGCGGCCGCCCACCGTTCGAGCACGTCAAATGCCCTTTCGGGCAAGGGAGTTCGAGGCCACATTGACGGAGGAGCAGCCAGCTGGCCATACTCCAAAAGGTCTGGACCAAACACGGTTGACGGCACACCCTCTCCACCCGCACCTTGCAAGATTTCCGCAGCAGGTACACAAGGACAAGAGGGAGCCCCTGATGGGGAACATCTGCACGACTCCGGCGGAGCCGGAAGTCCACCCGGATCGCCGGACGGTCCTCGGAGCGCCCCGCACCGGACCCGAGGCGGACCGCGCCGTACCGGCCGGCCGGGCGTGGTGACGCCGGACATGACGAGGACCCGTATGCGAGTGGCCCTGGTGGGCGCCGGCCCCCGCGCCCTGTCCGTGCTGGAACGGCTCTGCGCCAACGAGCGGGCCGCCCCGTCCCGGCGCCCGCTGACCGTGCACCTGATCGACCCGGACCCGCCGGGGGCGGGCGCGGTCTGGCGCACCGACCAGTCACGGCACCTGCTGATGAACACCGTGGCCTCCCAGGTCAGCGTGTTCACCGACGACAGCGTGCGGATCGACGGCCCGGTCGAGCCCGGACCGAGCCTGTACGAGTGGGCCCGGTCGCTCTCCGGGGCCGAGCCCGAAGTGCTCGCCGAGGCAGCCGCGTTGGGCCCGGACTCCTACCCCACCCGGGCCTTCTACGGCGCCTACCTGCGGGCCGTGTTCCAGCGGCTGGTCGAGCGCGCCCCGCGGCACGTCGCGGTCCGGGTGCACCGCTCCCGGGCCGTCGCCCTCACCGGTGGGGAGACGCAGCAGGTCCGGCTGGCGGACGGCAGCACGGTCGGCGCCCTGGACGCGGTGGTGCTGGCCACGGGGCACGTACAAACCGTGCTCGGCACGGAGGAGCGGCGGCTGGCCGACTCGGCGGCGGCGCTGGGGCTGGGCTACTTCCCGCCGGGCAACCCGGCCGACGCCGACCTGAGCACCGTGCGGCCGGGTGAGCACGTCCTGCTGCGCGGCCTCGGGCTGAACTTCTTCGACCACCTCGCGCTGCTGACCGAGGGCCGGGGCGGCGCCTTCACCCGCGAGGACGGCCGCCTCGTCTACCGCGCCTGCGGCAAGGAGCCGGTGCTGTACGCGAGTTCGCGGCGCGGCGTGCCCTACCAGGCCCGCGGCGAGAACCAGAAGGGCCCCTACGGACGCCACTTCCCCCAGTTGCTCACCTCCGAGCACGTCAACGAGCTCCGCCGGCGCGGCATCCCGCTCGACTTCCGCCGCGACCTGTGGCCGCTGATCGCCCGCGAGGTGGAGGGCGTGTACTACGGGGCGCTGCTGGACGCCCGCGACCGCGCGGCCGACCGGGAGCCGTTCACCGAGCTCTACCTGGCGGCCGAACTGCCGGAGCGGCGGGCCGAACTGCTGCACGCGTACGGCATCGACCGGGCGGACCACTGGGACTGGGAGCGGCTGTCCCAGCCGTACGCGGACCGGGAGTTCGGCGACCGGGCGGAGTTCCGGTCCTGGCTGCTGGAGTACCTCTCCCAGGACCTGTCGGAGGCCCGGACGGGCAACCTCCGGGGCCCGCTGAAGGCGGCGCTGGACGTGCTGCGCGACCTGCGCAACGAGATCCGGATCGCCGTCGACCACGGCGGCCTGGACGGCGACTCGCACCGCGACGACCTGGAGCGCTGGTACACCCCGCTGAACGCGTTCCTGTCGATCGGCCCGCCGGCCTCCCGGATCGAGCAGATGATCGCGCTGATCGAGGCGGGCGTGCTCGAACTCACCGGCCCCGGGACCACGGTGAGCATCGACGCCGGCCGGCGGGCCTTCGTCGCCCGCTCCGGCCGGGTGCCGGGGCCGCCGGTCCTGGCCACGGTGCTGATCGAGGCCAGGCTGCCCGAACCCGACCTGCGCCGGACCGCCGACCCGCTGCTGCGGCACCTGCTGGACACCGGCCAGGCCGCCCCCTACCGGGTGCCGGGCACCGGCGGCCACGAGACCGGGGGGCTGCACGTGACCGCCCGCCCGTACCGGGTGGTCGACGCCGGAGGACGGGTGCACCCGCGCCGGTTCGCCTACGGCGTGCCCACCGAGGGCGTGCACTGGGTCACGGCCGCCGGCATCCGTCCCGGGGTGGACTCCGTGACCCTGGGCGACTCGGACGCGATCGCCCGCGCCATACTTGCGCTCCGGCCCGCGGGGCACCGGGAAGCCGACAGGATAGGAGCCAGCGCGTGACATCCGAGACCGTGCCGTCCGAGGCGGGAACGGAGGCCCGGGCGGAAGCGGAGGCCCGGGCGGGAGCGGAGACCCGGGCAGGAGCGGAGGCCCGGGCAGGAGCGGAGGCCCGGGCAGGAGCGGAGGCCGAGGCGGGAGCGGAGGCCGAGGCGGAGGCGGACACCGGACTGCTCTCGCCGGTCCGGGCCGGCACCCCGGTGGAGGCCGCCGTCGGCGACCGCGCCTGGCTCCAGGCGATGCTGGACGCCGAGGCGGCGCTGGCCCGGACGCAGGCCGGACTCGGTGTGGTGCCGGGCCCGGCGGCCGAGGCGATCACCGCCCTCGCCCGGGTCGAGAACTTCGACGTCCGGGCGCTCGCCCTGGCCTCCCGGGAGACCGCCAACCCCGTGGTCGGCCTGGTCCGGGCGCTGACCGAGCTGGTGGCGGCCGAGCACCCGGAGGCGGCGGAGTACGTCCACTCCGGCTCGACCAGCCAGGACATCCTGGACACCGGGGCGATGCTGGTCGCGTCCCGCGCGCTGCGGATCATCCGGGCGGACCTGGCACGGGTGGCCGGGGCGCTCGCCGCCCTGGCCGCGGCGCACCGTTCCACCCCGATGGCCGGGCGCACCCTCGCCCTCCAGGCCGTGCCGACCACCTTCGGCCTGAAGGCCGCCGGATGGCGGCAGTTGGTGCTGGACGCCGACCACCGGCTGGCGCTGGTCGAGCGGAGCGGCCTGCCGGTCTCGCTGGGCGGCGCGGCCGGCACCCTGGCCGGGTACCTGGAGAACGCCCTCGCGGCCGACCCGGCGACCGCCGACGACCCGGCCGCCTACCTGGAGCGCCTGGTCGACGCCTTCGCCGCCGAGACCGGCCTGGCCCGGCCGGTCCTGCCCTGGCACGCGCTGCGGACCCCGCTCGCCGACCTGGCCGCCGCGCTCGCCTTCACCACCGGGGCGCTCGGGAAGATCGCGGTCGACGTGCAGGTCCTGACCCGGACCGAGATCGGCGAAGTCGGCGAGCGGCCGGTGGCCGGGCGCGGCGCCTCCTCGGCCATGCCGCACAAGCAGAACCCGGTGCACTCGACGCTGATCCGCAGCGCCGCGCTCCAGGTCCCGGTCATCGCGGCCGGTCTGACGCAGTGCCTGGTCACCGAGGACGAGCGCTCCGGCGGCGTCTGGCACGCCGAGTGGCAGCTGCTGCGCGAGGCCCTCCGGCTGACCGGCGGCGCCGCGCACACCGCCGTGGAGCTCGCCGACGGCCTGCAGGTGCGGCCCGAACGGATGGCGGCGAACCTCGCCCTGACCGGTAGTCAGATCGTCTCCGAACGCGTCTCCGCCGTCCTCGCCCCCCTGCTCGGCCGGGCGGCCGCCCGCGCGCTGTCCTCCCGGGCCGCCGCGACCGCCGCGGACACCGGCCGGGAGCTCGCCGACGTCCTCGCCGGACTCCCCGAACTGAAGGAGCTGTTCACCCCGGAAGCACTGGCGGCGCTCTGCCGCCCCGAGGACTACCTCGGCGCGGCCGGACCCCTGGTCGACCGGGCCCTGCGCCCCTGACCCGTCGCCGGCCCGCCGCGCCCCCGCCTCCGCCCCCGCCCCCGGGCCGCCGACCGGCGGGAGCGGAGCAACGGGCGCGGCCCCCGGAGGGGGTTCCCGGGGGCCGCGGTGTTTCCGGTGGTGGTGCGGGGGGTCAGCTCCAGTCGTGGGTGTTCGGGGAGGCGACGGCGGTGACGGTCGGGGCGGTCAGCTCGGGGTCGATCCGGGGCTCGGCCTCCAGGTCGACGCCGAGCGGGCGGTCCTCGCTCACGCCGAGCAGCCAGAAGCCGTCCGCGCGGGAGAGGTTGAAGGTCAGCCGGGTGGCGGGCCAGACCACGGCGGGCGGGCCGTGGGCCGGGTCGGCGCACTCCGGGCAGAGGGTGCGGCCCGGCCGCACCTCCCCGGCCTCGACGCCGAGGTAGCCGCCCAGGATCCGCCGCAGCCCGACGTGGGCGGCCGTGCAGGAGGCCGCGGCCCGGTCGCGCAGCAGGCGGACCCGGTTGCGCTCGGCGCTCGACAGCACGGCCGGGCCGCGCTCGTCGACGTCCTCCGGAACGCCCAGCCGGATGTCGGCGGCCCCGGCCGGGAAACGCTGTTGGCTCACTTCCTCACCCCTGTCCAGCGAGGGCGGTGCCTCGGCGGCCCACCGGTCTCGCAAGCCGGTTCGAACAGCGGCCAGCCTGGTGAGCGGGGCTATACGGGCGCTATCGGGCACCCATCGCACCGGGGGCCGCGGGGGCCGGCCCGGGGGACGGGCGCGAAGTGGCCGGATCCATGGATGCGGTACAGCCCGGTGTCGTAGAAGTAGGAGCCGCGTGCTTTCCGGTCAGGTCCGGGGTACGCCGGCCCGGAGCGCCCCAGCGGGCTGACGCACTTCTACCAAAGGCGGAAATGTGTTCGACAAGAAGAGCGGCGGGCCCGACGCCCCGCTGACCGGCTCCGCCGTCGTCAGCCTGTCCGCGGCACGCAAGAGCTACGGCACCGGCGACAGCCGGGTCACCGCACTGGACGACGTCACCCTGGACTTCCCGGCCGGGACCTTCACCGCGATCATGGGCCCCTCCGGCTCCGGCAAGTCCACCCTGCTGCAGTGCGCGGCCGGCCTGGACCGGGTCGACTCCGGGCGGGTCTCGCTGGCCGGCGCGGACCCGGCCGGCATGTCCGAGAACGCCCTCACCAAGCTCCGCCGGGACCGGATCGGCTTCATCTTCCAGTCGTTCAACCTGATCCCGGCGCTGACCGCCCGGCAGAACGTCGAGCTGCCGCTCAAGCTGGCCGGCGTGCGCCCCGACCCGGCCGAGGTCGAGAAGGTCCTCGCCGGGGTCAACCTGACCGGCCGCGCCGGGCACCTGCCCAGCGAGCTGTCCGGCGGCCAGCAGCAGCGGGTGGCGATCGCCCGCGCCCTGGTGACCCGCCCCGAGGTGCTGTTCGCCGACGAGCCCACCGGCGCCCTGGACACCCGCACCTCGCGCGACGTGCTGGCCCTGCTGCGCCGGATCGTCACCGAGAACGGGCAGACCATCATCATGGTCACCCACGACCCGGTCGCCGCCTCCTACGCGGACCAGGTGGTCTTCCTCGCCGACGGCCGGGTGGTCGACAAGATCACCGGCCCGACCGTGGAGGCCGTGGCGAACCGGATGGCGCACCTGGAGCCCGAGGACGCGACCGACCTGGAGGGCACCCCGTGCTGAGCATCGCCCTCGCCACCGTCCGCACCCGCTGGGTGAGCTTCGTCGGCGCGTTCATCGCGCTGGCGCTCGGCACCGGCATGATCGCCATGATGGCGCTCGCCCTGACCGCCACCATCGGCACCCCGCACGAGGGCCCGCAGCGCTTCGCGAAGGCGCAGACCGTGGTGGTCCCCGCCGACCCGCGCGGCGACCCGATGGAACTGCCCGCCGCGCTCCCCGACACCGCCGCCGCCAAGGCCGCCGCGGCCGGCGCAGTGGTCGAGGACCGCACCTTCGACGCCCCGTGGAAGGGCGGCCCGTCCGACGCGGTCGGCCACGGCTGGTCGTCCGCCGCGCTCACCCCCTACGCGCTGAGCGCCGGCCGGGCCCCGGCCGCCCCGGACGAGGTGGTGCTGACCGGCGCCGCCGCCGACCGGGTCGGCGGCACCGTGCTGGTCTCCACCCCGGCCGGCCCGCACCCGTACACCGTCACCGGCGTCGCCCCGGCGACCTGGTTCGAGGACGCGGTGTTCTTCACCGACACCGAGGCCGCCCGGCTCTCCCCCGCCGTCAACGCGCTCGCCGTGGACGGCGGCGCCGCCGCCGTGCGCTCAGCCCTCGGCGCGGGCCCGCTGGTGCTGTCCGGCGCCGACCGCCAGCAGGCCGACCCGGACCCGTCCGGCGGCGCGGACGCCCTGATCAACGCCCAGTCGATGGCCGCGACCACCGGCGGCATCGCGGTCTCGGTCGCGGTGTTCATCGTGATCGCCACCTTCGCCTTCGTGGTCGAGCAGCGCAGCCGCGAACTGGCGCTGCTGCGGCTGGTCGGCGCCACCCCGAAGCAGGTCCGCCGGATGGTGGTCGCCGAGGCCGGGCTGGTCGGCGTGGCCGCCGCCCTGGTCGGCTGCGTGCTGGGCCCGATCGGCGCCGGCCGGCTGAACAGCTGGATGCTGGACAACGACGTCGCCCCGAGCTGGTTCCACATCGGCCTCAACCCGGTCCCGCTGGTGATCGCCTTCCTGATGGGCGTCGGCTCGGCGCTGCTCGGCGCGGCCGCCGTCGCGGTGCGCGCCTCCCGGGTCCGCCCGGTCGCCGCGCTGCGCGACGCCGCCGCCTCCAGCCGGGCGATGACCCCGGTCCGCTGGGTGCTCGGCGTCGGCCTGCTGGTCGCCGCCGTCGCCACCGGCTGGAGCATCGCGGGCGACAGCCCCACCTACGCGGTCAACCCGCGCAAGTACGGCATGGTGCCGCTGCTGTACGTCGGCGGCCTGGCGCTGCTCGCCCCGGTGCTGCTGCGGCCGGTCGCCCGGATCGCCACCTGGCCGCTGTCCCGGTTCGGCGCGGGCCCGCTGATCGTCCGGCAGAACACCCTGAACGGGCGCCGCCGCACCGCCGCCACCGTCACCCCGATCGTGGTCGCGGTCGGCCTGACCGCCGCGATGATCTGCATGCAGGCGGCCGGCGACCACACCAAGATCGACCAGGTCCGGCAGCAGACCCGGGCCGACTACCTGGTGCTGCCCGCCGCGGGCAAGACCCTGGACCGCTCGGCGACCGCGGCCCTGGCCGACCTGCCGGGCGTGCGGGCCGACGTGGTCTCCTCCGCGCACGTCTACATCGGCACCGAGGACGGCCAGGTCGTCGACTCGCTGAACGGCCAGGCCGTCGCCCCGTCCTCGCTCGGCGCGAACGGCGTCCTGCACCCCCGGGTGCTGGAGGGCTCGGTCGACGACCTCGGCGACGACTTCATCGTGGTCGACCGGAAGACCGCCGACGGCAACGACCTGGTGCTCGGCCAGACCCTCACGGTGTGGATGCCCGACGACACCTCCACCAAGCTGCGGATCGCCGCGATCGTCCAGACCGGCCTGGCCGGCGACGACACCTACCTGTCCGCCGCCAAGGCCTCCGGCGCCCGCCCCGCCCGCGCCTGGCTGCGCTTCGACGCCGGCGCCACCCCCGACTCGGTGGCCGCCGCGCTCAAGAACCAGGCCGTCCGGGTCGCCCCCGTCCCGGTCTACTACGACACCCTGAAGGCCAAGCTCAAGGAGGACACCAGGACCGCGGCCACCGTCATCCTCGGCATCTCGGTCGGCTACTCGCTGATCTCGGTGGCCAACACCCTGGTGATGGCCGCCGCCGGCCGCCGCCGCGAACTCGCCTCGCTCAACCTGGCCGGCGCCACCCGCGGCCAGATCCTGCGGGTGATCGCCGCCGAGGCGCTGCTGGCCACCGTGATCGGCACCATCCTGGCCGCGGTGGCCGGCGCGGCCGTGGTCCTCACCCAGCGGCTGTCGCTGACCAAGCTGGTCGACGGGGCGGCGACCGTGCTGCCCTGGGGCTCGACCTGGCAGGTCGTGGTGCTGTGCGCGGTGACCGCGGTGACCGCCGCCGTGCTGTCCGCCCGGCACACCACCCGCGGCCGGGCCGTCGAACTGGCCGGCACCCGCGACTGACCGCCCGCCCGGCCCGGCACCCCCGGACGCCGCCGCCCGCACCGCGCCCGCCGCGGTCCGGGCGGCGGCGTCCGCCGCTGCGGCCCCACGACCGGTGGCCCGGAGCACCCCGCGCGGTGCCCTACCGTGGGAGGTGGCGCCCCCGGGCGCCGCCCCGGCCAGCCGCTCCAGAAAGGCACCCCCCTGTGAGCTCCTCCCCGGAGACCCCGTTCGCCGGACTCGGCAGCATCCTGGTGATCGTCCCGACCTACAACGAGGCCGAGAACGTCGAACGGATCGTGTCCCGCGTCCGCGCCGCCGTCCCCGAGGCGCACGTGCTGGTCGCGGACGACAACAGCCCGGACGGCACCGGCAAGCTCGCCGACGCCCTCGCCGCCGACGACGACCACGTCAAGGTGCTGCACCGCAAGGGCAAGGAGGGCCTCGGCGCCGCCTACCTGGCCGGCTTCCGCCTGGGCATCGACGAGGGCTACGACGTGCTGGTCGAGATGGACGCGGACGGCTCGCACCAGCCCGAGGAGCTGCCCCGGCTGCTGACCGCGCTGCGCAGCGCGGACCTGGTGCTGGGCTCCCGCTGGGTGCCCGGCGGCGCGGTGGTGAACTGGCCGAAGTCCCGGCTGCTGCTCTCCAAGGGCGGCTCCACCTACTCCCGGCTGATGCTGAACGTGCCGATCCGGGACGTCACCGGCGGCTACCGGGCCTTCCGCAAGGAGACCCTGCTCGGCCTCGGCATGGAGCAGGTCGCCTCGCAGGGCTACTGCTTCCAGGTCGACCTGGCCTGGCGCGCGGTCAGGGCCGGCTTCAAGGTCGCCGAGGTGCCGATCACCTTCGTGGAGCGCGAGCACGGCGCCTCGAAGATGAACCGCAGCATCGTGGTCGAGGCGCTGTGGCGGGTCACCGCCTGGGGCGTGGGCTCCCGGGTCGCCGGGCTCACCCGGAAGAAGTAGGCGGCCGCCCTCCCCCTCCGCCGGCCGGTGACGATGGAAGTTCCCGTCCGGCGGAGCATGCGGAGGTTGCGGCGTGACCGAATCACTGCGACGGGCGGAGCAGGACCCCGCCCCCCGGCGCCGGGAGTCCGCCCGGGAACGGGCGGCCCGGTACGCCGAGTCCGCCAAGGGCGCCCCCGAACGGATCCCGCTGATCGGCCGGGCCGTCAGCAACCTGATCCGGGTCAACCTGCTGGACAACGCCACCCGGCTGGCCGCCCAGGCGTTCCTCTCCGCGCTGCCCGCCCTGCTGGTGGTCGCGGTGTTCGCCCCCGCGTCGCTCAAGCACAGCATCACCGGCTCGCTGCGCGAGCAGCTCGGCCTGCAGGGCCCCGCCCAGCAGCAGATCCAGCAGCTGATGAACGCCCCGCACGACGACGGCGCCAGCCAGAGCTTCGGCGTGCTCGGCGTGCTGGTCACCCTGGCGTCCGCGACCGCGATGAGCCGGGCCCTGCAGCGGGTCTGCGAACGGGCCTGGGAGATGCCGAAGAACAGCGCCCGGCTGGCGCTGTGGCGCTGGGTGGTGTGGCTGCTGGTCTGGCTGGTGTTCCTGGTCGTCCAGGTCCCGCTGCGCAAGGGCTTCGGCGCCGGCCTGTGGCTGGGCGTCCCGCTGACCTTCCTGGTCTCCTCCGCCGTCTGGTGGTGGACCCAGCACCTGCTGCTCGGCGGCCGGATCCGCTGGTACCCGCTGCTGCCCGGCGCCCTGCTGTGCGGCGTCGGCGAGGTCGCCCTCGGCATCGCCTCCAAGGTGTGGCTGCCGCACGCGATGAGCTCCTCGGTCGGCAAGTTCGGCCCCTACGGCGTGGTGTTCACCGTCCTGTCCTGGCTGATCACCCTGTTCGCCGCCGTCACCCTCGCCCTGGTCCTGGGCCGGGTCGTCGCCGAGGAGCCCTCCGTCACCCGCTACCTCGGCACCCGCACCGAACCCGGCCGCTGGTAGCGCCCTCCCCGGCCGCTGGTAGCGCCCTCCCCCGCCGCGAACGCCGGAGCGGCCCGGACTCCCCGTCCGGGCCGCTCCGCCGTTCCGTTCCACTGCCGCCGGGTCCTAGCCCAGGCGCAGCAGCCGGGAGCCGATGGACGCCGGGGCCAGGTCCGACTTCAGGGTGACCGGCACCTCGACCCGGCCGTCCCCGTCGCCCGCCGACAGCGTGCCGACCTGGGTGCCGGCCGGCAGGGTGTGGGCGATCTTCCCGACCGGGGTCAGGGTCAGGTGCGCGGTGATGCCGTTCCAGCCCGCGACGGTCAGCGCCTTGGCCGCGACCACCGGCACCTTCCCGCCCACGCCGTCGTCCACGTAGCCGACCACCTGGCCCTGCTCGGCCAGGGTCTGCCCGGCCAGCGCGGCCTGCGCGGCCACGTTGATCCGCTGGCTCGGCGGCTGCGCGGCCCGCACCAGGCTCATCTCCTCCTTGGTCTGCGGCTGGCCCAGCGTCACGCCGACGATCATCCGCTGCACGCCGCCGACCTCCTTCACCGCCGCCCACATCAGGCAGGACTGCGCGGGCGTCGAGGAGCCGGTCTTGCCGCCGATGATGCCGTTCTTGCCCAGCAGCGCGTTGGTGTTGAAGATCCGCTGGCCGTTGAACCGGGTGTCCGGCTCCGCGACGACCTGCTTGAAGATCTCCAGCTGCATGGCCTTCTCGGCCACCTTCAGCTGGTCCTTCGCGGTCGACTTGGTGTCGTTGTTGTACCCGGCCGCGTCCGCGTAGGTGGTGTTGGTCATGCCGAGCTGCGCGGCGGTGGCGTTCATCTTCTTCACGAACTCCTCCTCACTGCCGGAGTCCCAACGCGCCAGCAGCCGGGCCACGTTGTTGGCCGACGGCAGCATCAGCATCTCCAACGCCTCGTACTCGGTGAGCTGCTGGCCCTCCGTCAGCGTCACCGTCGACTCGTCGTTGTTGCCCGACTCCTGGGCGGCCGCCTTGTCCACCGTCAGCACCGGGCCGCTCTCCCCCTTCTTCAAGGGGTGCGCCTGCAGGATCAGGTACGCGTTCATCACCTTGGTGACGGACGCGATCGGCACCGGCTTCTCCTCCCCCGACGACCCCAGGCTGCCCACGCCCACCACCTCGGCGGCCGCCTGCCCCTTCGCCGGCCACGGGATGTTCGGCTGCTCGCCCCCGAAGGTGAACGAGTCCGCCAGCGACAGCTTCGCCTTCGGCGCCGGCAGCGGACGCAGCAACTGCGCCGCGACCAGCACGCCCAGCACCACCGCCAGGAAGACGCCCCAGATCGTGATCCGCTTCACCGCCCGCCGCAACGGCGTCATCGGACGGGCACTCAGCGCCTTCAGCACCTCCAGCGCCTCGATGGTGCTCTCCGGCCCCGGCGGGGGCGCGACCGGCAGCGGCGGAGGCGGCGGCGGAGCGGTGGGCGCGGCAGCGGCAGCGGGAACAGGCCCCGGAGCGGGCTTCGCGGCCGGCACGGGGACGGGCTTCGGCTCCGCGGCCGCCTCGGGCTTCGGCACGGCCACGGGCTTCGTGGGTGCCTCGGACTTCGCAGCCGTCTCGGCCTGGGGCTCGGGCTTCGGCTCGGGCTTCGGCTCGGGCTTCGGCTCGGCCTTGGACTCGGCCTTGGGCTCGACCGCGGGCTTCGCGGGTGCCTCGGACTTCGCAGCCGCCTCGGGCTTCGGCTCGGCCTTGGGCTCGGCCTCCGCGGCCTCCTTGGGCAGCCGGAGCATCACGGTCCGCTCGGGACGGTCCTTGTCGACCCGCAGCGTCATCGTCGGCTCGGGCTTCGCGGCCGCCTCGGACTCGGCACCGTCCTCGGCCTCGGCGTCGTCCTCGCCCTCAGTCTCGGCCTCGGCCTCGGCTTCTGTTTCCGCCTCGCCCTTCTCCGCCGCCGCAGCGGACTTCGCCAGGTCCGCCATCCGCAGCGTCATCGTGGGCTGCGGCCCGGCCGGAGCGTCCGCAGCCTCACCCTCCTCGGCCTTGGCGTCTCCCTCGTCCTCAGCCTCGTCCTCTTCTTCTTCCGCCGGCAGCTCCGGCACCCGCAGCATCATCGTCGGCTCGGGCTTCGCCGCAGCCCCCGACTCCGCCTTGCCCTCGTCCGCCTCTTCTTCCGCCGACGGCTCGGGCTCCGCCTCGTCCGTCTCCTCTTCCTCCGGCAGCTCCGGCGCGCGCAGCGTCATGGTCGGCTGCGGGCCCTTCGGGGCGGATTCCGTCTCGGATTCGGGGGTGTCCTCGTCCCGAGGGGTGGGACGGGGGTCGGTGAGGGCGGCGCTGGATTCGGGGAGGTCGGCGGGGAGGCGGAGGGTCGTGGTGCGGGTGTCCGCATCGCGGACGCGCAGGTGGACGGTGCTGTTGCCCGTGGCGCGCTCGCCGGGTTCGCGCGGGGTCTCCTCGGTCTCGGCCGACCGCTCCTCGCCGTCGTGCCGCTCGCTCTGCGGGGACTCGCCCACGTAACCCACTCCTCCTCGTCCGCCCGGCACCGCCGGTCCGATCACACAAGCTGGTTTTTTTCGGGCGGGTTCTCGACCCGGCCCAGCACCTGTACAGTCTCCGGCACCGAACCCGCAAGGGCCCGCCGCACCCCGCCCGACCGGCGGTTTTTCCTGCCCGTACGGGCCGCTGCCCGGTCAGACGCGGAGCCGTCGGACGGTGGTTCCAGCCTGCCCGGGCAAGGTCACGATTCGGAGGCGTACTCGACAAGCCTGTGTGAGAGGCGTCACCCTGTCATTCATCCACGCGGGGAGGCTTGGATGGGCAGAGGCCGTCGAACCATTCCCGAGGAGCTGCTGTTGCTCGCGCTGGACCCGGCCACGGGTACCACCGCGCAGCCGCAGACCCTCGACCTCGGACTTGCCGGGGCGCAGCTCGTCGAGCTGTCCCTGGCCGGAAGGATAGTCCCGGACGGGGACCGGATCGCCGTGGTGGTGCCACGGCCGACCGGTGACCCGACCCTTGACCACGCACTGGAGCTGTTGCGCCGGCGCGGCAGTCCGGTGCGCGCCGCGCACTGGATCGGTGGCCCGCGCCTGGGCCTCCGGCAGACGTACCTGGCGCACCTGGAACGGTGCGGCATGGTGACGGCTGTGGCCGGGCAGGTCTGCGGGGTGCTGCCGACGACGCGCTACCAGGCGTCGGACGACTGCACCAACGCGGCGATCAAGCAGCGGCTGGACACGGCGATCCGCACCGGCGTGCCGCCGGACCCGCGGACGGCGGCGCTGGCGGCGCTGGCGCACGCGGTCGGCCTGGGCAAGCACCTGTACCCGGGCAACGAGGGGCGGTCCTCGCGCTCCCGGCTGCGGGACCTGATCAGGTACGACCCGCTGGGCGGGATGGTGGCCCACGCGGTGATGGACGTGCAGAACGGTCTGCCCGCCCAGCAGCAGGGCAGGTCGGCGCCCGCGGGTTCGCGCGGTCCGGCCGGTCGTCCGGCGGCCGCGGGGCGCGGGGTGGCCAGCAGGGTGGGCGCGCGATGAGCGGCGCACGCCGTTAGCGTTCGGTTCGGCAGGAGGGCGGGTGGCCCGGTGCGATGCACCGGGCCACCCGCCCTCCGGCGTTCCCGGCGTCCGTGCGGTGTCCGGACGGTCCGTCAGGGGCCTTGGCGGGCGCGGGAGTCCCTTTAGCGGGTGGGGGCGCCGAGCGCAAGGGCTCGGATCCATATTGAGCTATTTTCCGATGATCTGTTCTACTGCGGTACTTCGATTCCTGGACACGGACCGCAGTTGAGGTGGCATGCTGCTCAGCGTCAGGGGGTTGGTACCAATTACCGCACTGTTGCCAGAAGTCCGGCCGGAGGTCGATGTGTCCGCCAGCGTGAATCCGACGGTCCGCCGCCGCAGGCTCGGCGCCGAACTGCGGCGCCTGCGCGAGCTCAAGGGCATGACCGCCGAAGAGGTGGCCGGCCGCCTGATGGTCTCCCAGTCGAAGATCAGCCGGCTGGAGAACGGCCGCCGCTCGATCAGCCAGCGCGACGTGCGCGACCTGTGCGACGTCTACGAGGTCGAGGACGAGCGGGTCCGCGCCGGGCTGATGGAGATGGCCAAGGAGTCGCGGCAGCGCGGCTGGTGGCACGAGTTCGGGGACATCCCGTACAGCGTGTACATCGGGCTGGAGGCGGAGGCGTCCTCGATCCGGGCGTACGAGTCCTCGTTCGTGCCGGGGCTGCTGCAGACCCGCGAGTACGCCGAGGCGGTGGTGGCCGGGACGCAGCCGGACACCGACCCGACCGCGATCCGCCGCCGGGTGGACGTCCGGCTCAAGCGGCAGCACCGGATCCACGGCGCGGACCAGCTGGGCAGCCTGTGGGTGGTGATAGACGAGGCCGTGCTGCGCCGCCAGGTCGGCGGGAAGGCGGTGATGGCCGAGCAGTTGTACCAGCTCGTCGAACTGGGCGAGCGGGCCAACATCAACCTCCAGGTCATCCCGTTCAGCCACGGCTCCCACCCCGGCATGACCGGGACATTCTCCCTGCTGGAGTTCCCCGAGTCGGCGGATTCCACGGTCGTCTACTTCGAAGGAGTGACGAGCGATCTCTACCTGGAGAAGGACGCCGACGTCCGCCGCTATACCAATCTGTACGACCACTTGAGGGCCGCGGCGCTGAGCGTCGCGGAGAGCCGGTCGATGATCGCCACCATCGCAGAGGAGTTCATGAAATGAGCAAGGCCACCGAGAGCCTGACCTGGCGCAAGAGCAGCTACAGCGGGGGCAACGGCGCCTGCGTGGAGATCGCCGTGCCGGGTTCGGCCTCGATCGCGGTCCGCGACTCCAAGGACCCGCAGGGCCCGCAGCTGCGCTTCTCCGAGGCGGCCTGGGCGGCGTTCGCCGCGGCGGCCGGGGCGGGCCGCTTCGGCGAGCTCTGAGCCCTTGGCCACAGGTGCGAAGGTGCCCGCCGCTTCCCGCGCGGCGGGCACCTTCGCGTCCGGGGCCGGACTGTCAGGCGGCCGGACGGACGGGCGGCCTGGCGACCGGGCGGGGTCAGGCGTCCGCGGCCGGGTAGCGGACCGACCAGGCCTCGGTGCCGTGCAGTTCGGGGCCGTGCAGCAGTTCCAGCACCAGGTCGTCGGCGAGTTCCAGGACGGTGCCGCGGCCCTCCAACTCGGCCAGCAGGTCCGGCGGGAGGGCGGTCTCGCCGTGCAGGGCGCCCAGCAGGTTGCCGCAGATCGAGCCGGTGGAGTCGCTGTCGCCGGAGTGGTTGACGGCCAGCAGCAGGCCGCTGCGGACGTCCTCGGCGACCAGCGCGCAGTACAGGCCGATGGCGAGCGCCTCCTCGGCCACCCAGCCCTCGCCGAGCTCCTCGACCCGCTCGGGGGACGGCGCCCCGGCCCGCACCGCGTCCAGGGCGGCGCGCAGCGCGGCGGTGGTCTCCTCGTGGCCGGTGCGCTCGGAGAGCAGGGCCAGCGCCAGGTGCACGCCCTCCTCCAGGGTGCCGCCGCGGGCCACCGCGTGGACGACCACCGCGAACGCCCCGGCGGACAGGTAGCCGGTGGGGTGGCCGTGGGTCAGCACCGAGCACTCGACGGCGAGTTGGAAGACCAGCGCCGGGTCCCAGGCGGTGAGCAGCCCGAACGGGGCGGCCCGCATCACGGTGCCGCAGCCCTTGGAGCCCGGGTTGCGCGGCTCCTCGACGGTCGGCAGCGGGCCGCTCTCGGTGCCGGCCAGCCCGGACAGGCAGGCCTGGCCGGGGGCCCGGCGGGCGTACAGCCACTCCTCGCGGCCGAGCCAGCCCAGGTCCTTGCGGCGCTCGTCCGGGCCCCAGTCCTGCTGGGTGGCGTACCAGCGCAGGTAGGCGCGGTGCACGTCGGACGGCGGGTGCCAGGAGCCGGCGTCGCGGCTGATGTGGGAGCGGATCAGGCCGTCGACGGTGAACAGCGTCATCTGGGTGTCGTCGGTGATCGCGCCGCGCCGCCCGTACGCGGGGACGTAGCCGGCCACGCCCGCCTCGCCGTGGGCCGCGCGGATCTGCTCCAGTTGCTCGAACTCGATGCCGCCGCCGAGCGCGTCCCCGATCGCCCCGCCGAGCAGGCAGCCCCGGACCCGGCTGCGGAAGTCCTGCTGCTGGGCGCGTGACCACAGAGGCATCACGGGGCGGAACCCTTTCGTCGACGGCACGGTCGGGAGCCCGGAGCAGGCGCACGGGCAGTAGACGCACCTTATTCGAAGAGCAGCGCGAAAAGGCCCCCGGGACCGAACATCGGTGCGCCCGCTCACCCGTCACCGCCCGGACACCCGCAGGTCACCGGGCGGAGAGCCGGACGTCGGACGCGGGCGTCGGGCGCGGGCGTCGGGCGCGGGCCGCTAGTCGAGGACCGGCAGCAGCTGCGGCAGGTGACCGTCGGAGGCCAGGGCGGCGGCGCGGCGTTCGGCGGGCACCTCGCCGTAGAGGGTGGTGCGCTGGCGGGACGGGCAGCCGGCCAGGGCGGCGATCGCCTCCAGGTCGCGGACCGACTTGTAGGAGCCCCAACCGGAGCCCGCCATCCGGGAGATGGTCTCCTCCATCAGGGTGCCGCCGAGGTCGTTGGCACCGCTGCGGAGCATCTCGGCGGCGCCCTCCGCGCCGAGCTTGACCCAGCTGGTCTGGATGTTGGGGATGTGCGGGTGCAGCAGCAGCCGGGCCATCGCGGTGACCGCCCGGTTGTCGCGGGCGGTCGGGCCGGGCCGGGCGATGCCCGCCAGGTAGACCGGCGCGTTGGTGTGCACGAACGGCAGGGTGACGAACTCGGTGAAGCCGCCGGTGCGCTGCTGGACCTGCGCGAGCAGCCGCAGGTGGCCCAGCCAGTGCCTGGGGGTGTCGACGTGGCCGTACATCATCGTCGAGGAGGAGCGCAGGCCCAGCTCGTGCGCGGCGGTGACCACCTCGACCCAGGTCGCGGCGGGCAGCTTGCCCTTGGTGAGCACCCAGCGGACCTCGTCGTCGAGGATCTCGGCGGCCGTGCCGGGGATGGAGTCCAGCCCGGCGTCCTTCGCGGCGGCCAGCCAGTCGCGGACCGACAGGCCGGTGCGGGTGGCGCCGTTGACCACCTCCATCGGCGAGAAGGCGTGCACGTGGATGCCCGGCACCCGCTCCTTCACGGCCCGGGCGATGTCGAAGTACGCGGTGCCGGGCAGGTCCGGGTGGATGCCGCCCTGCATGCACACCTCGGTCGCGCCGACCTGCCAGGCCTGCTCGGCCCGTTCGGCGACCTGGTCCAGCGAGAGGGTGTAGGCGTCGGCGTCGGTGCGGCGCTGGGCGAAGGCGCAGAACCGGCAGCCGGTGTAGCAGACGTTGGTGAAGTTGATGTTCCGGGTGACGCAGTAGGTGACGTCCTCGCCGACGGTGTCGCGGCGCAGCTCGTCGGCGATCCGGGTCAGCGCGTCCAGCGCGTCGCCGTCGGCCTGGAACAGGGCCAGGGCCTGGTCGTCGGTGAGCCGCTCCGGGTCGTCGGCGGCGGTGGACAGCGCGGCCCGCAGGTCGGCGTCGATCCGGCGGGGGGCGGGCAGCGCGGCCTGTTCGCGCAGCGCCTCCCAGTCGCCGTACACGTCGTCGAAGTCGGAGCGGCGGTCGCCGGTGCGGCCCTCGGTGTCGACGGTGCGGAACAGGTCGGTGCGGCCGCCGCCGGTCATCGGCGCGTCCGGCTCCTGCCAGGGCAGGCCGACCGGGCGGGCGCCCTCGACGGCCAGGCCGGTGGCCGGGTCGGCGAGCGCCCGGACGTGCGGGAGCAGCCGCGGGTCCAGCCAGGGCTCGCCGCGCTTGAGGTACTCGGGGTAGATCGTCAACCGCTCGCGCAGGGTGAACCCGGCGGCGGCGGTCCGTTCGGCCAGCTCTTCGACGTGCGGCCAGGGGCGCTCCGGGTTGACGTGGTCGGGCGTCAGCGGGGAGACGCCGCCCCAGTCGTCGATGCCCGCGCCGATCAGCAGCGCGTACTCGGCGTCCACCAGGTTCGGCGGGGCCTGGATCCGGGCGGCGGGGCCGAGCAGCAGCCGGGCCACCGCCACCGCGGCGGCCAGCTCGGACAGTTCGGCGTCCGGCATGGCGCGCATCGCGGTGTCCGGCTTGGCCCGGAAGTTCTGCACGATCACCTCCTGCACGCCCTGGTAGGCGCGGGCCACCTTGCGGATCGCCAGCAGCGACTCGGCCCGCTCCTCGAAGCTCTCGCCGATGCCGATCAGCACGCCGGTGGTGAACGGCACCGCGCTGCGCCCGGCGTCCTCCAGCACCCGCAGCCGGACGGCGGGCTCCTTGTCGGGCGAGCCGTGGTGCGGGCCGCCGGGCTCCGACCAGAGGCGGACGGCGGTGGTCTCCAGCATCATGCCCATCGACGGGGCGACCGGCTTGAGCCGCTGGAAGTCCGTCCAGGACAGCACGCCCGGGTTGAGGTGCGGCAGCAGCCCGGTCTCCTCCAGCACCCGCACGGCCATCGCCCGCACGTACGCGAGGGTGTCGTCGTAGCCGTGCGCGTCCAGCCACTCGCGGGCCTCGGGCCAGCGGTCCTCGGGGCGGTCGCCGAGCGTGAACAGGGCTTCCTTGCAGCCGAGTTCGGCGCCCTTGCGGGCGATGTCCAGCACCTCGTCCGGGGACAGGTACAGGCCGTGGCCGTCCTTGCGGAGCCGGCCGGGCACGGTGACGAAGGTGCAGTAGTGGCAGCGGTCCCGGCACAGCCGGGTGAGCGGGACGAACACCTTGCGGGAGTAGGTGATGACGCCGGGGCGCCCGGCCTGCTCCAGCCCGGCGTCGCGGAGCCGGGCGGCGACCGCGCACAGCTGCCGCAGGTCCTCGCCGCGGGCCTGCAGCAGCACCGCCGCCTCCGCCGCGTCCAGCGCCACCCCGTCCCGGGCCCGGCGCAGCGCCCGCCGCATCGCGGTCGCGGTCGGGGCCTGGGCGGGGACGGCAGCGGGCACGGGCGGGCGCTGAGGGCTCATGGGGCCGACCCTACGCGAGAGGTAGCCCTGCGGGACTACACGACCCTGACGGCGTCTCAGGGTCGCAACACCCCGGATACAACGGGAGGCGTACCCGGATCTGCTGCCGCCGGGCGACGCCCCCGGGCGGACGGCGGTGGTCTCATGGACGGTGACAGCGCACAGGCACTCGGAAGGGGGCTGCCATGGACCAGGACTCCACCGCAGAACAGGGCATGACACCGATCCGGATCGCACCGGTCGAACGGCCGGAGCGTCCCGCCCGGCCCGCGAAGCGGCGCACCGCCGTCCGGATCGGCGTACCGGTGGCCGTGGCCGCCGTCGTCGCCACCGGCATCGGCCTGGTGCCCGCGCTCGCCAGCGACGAGGCGCCGGACCTGCCCGCGATCAGTGCCCAGGACCTCGTCGCCAAGGCCCTGGGTTCGACCACCGACACCTTCTCCGGCACCGTCCGGGTCAGCGCCGACCTGGGCCTGCCCACCGCCCTCACCGACGCCGTGACCGGCTCCGGCGCCATCGGCGACCTGGCCCGCAGCGCCGGCGCGTCGGTCGGCGGGGCCGACCCGCAGCTGAAGGCCGTCGAACTCCTGGGCGGCTCGCACACCCTGAGCGTCGCCGCGGACGGGCCCGAGCGGCAGCGGCTCACCCTGTCCGGCGAGAAGTCCGGCTACGAGCTGGTCCACAACGGCGACCAGGTCTGGGCCTACGACCGCGACTCCCGGCAGGCCCTGCACTTCACCGGCGCCGGCCGGGCCGACGGGCAGCACGACGCGGGCCGGGCCGGCATCGGCTCGCTGACCCCGCAGGACGTCGCCAAGCAGCTCCTCGACGGCTCCGCCGAGACCACCTCGGTCACCGTCTCCGGCACCGAGCGGGTCGCCGGGCACGCCGCGTACCGGCTCAGCGTCAAGCCGAAGCAGTCCGGTTCGACGATCGACGAGATCCGGGTCTCGGTCGACGCCGAGAAGGGCTTCCCGCTCGCCGTGCAGGTCCGCACCACCGACGGCGCGACCGCGCTCGACGTCCGCTTCGGCACCCTGTCCTACGCGAAGCCGGACGCCAAGACCTTCGACTTCGCCGCCCCCAAGGGCGCCAAGGTCGTCGAGCGGTCCGCCGACGCGCTCCCGGGCAGCCCGCTCCCGTCCGTGCTGCCCACCCCGGGGGCCGGGCACGACACTGCGGACGCCGGGCACGACGCCGCGGTCGCCGGGCACGACGCGGGCGTGATCGGCAAGGGCTGGACCGCCGTCGCGCACGGCAACGCGGGCGCCGAGGCCGCCAAGGGCCTGGCCAAGTTCACCGGCCGCCAGGTCGACGGCGGCACCCTGGTCTCCACCCGCATCGTCAACGCCCTGGTCACCAAGGACGGCCGGGTCTACGTCGGCGCGGTCACCCCGGAGACCCTGCAGGCGGCGGCGAAGCAGTCCTGAACCCACCCGGGCGGCCCCGCCCGGTGACGCGGCCTCAGCAGGCCGTCCGCCGGGTGGAGGCCGCCGCCAGGGCCAGGGCCGGCAGGTCGGCGGGAGCGACCAGGAAGAGCGGGGACCAGCCCGCGGTGACCAGCCGGACGCCGGCGGTCAGGCCGTGCAGGCGGGCCCGGTGGGAGTGGCGCAGTTCGACCCGCTCCAGGCGGTAGGGCGGCAGCAGTTCGACCGACTCGCCGGTGCCGGGGTGCCAGCGGATCTCGGCGGGGAACCCGGTGCGGCGGGTGATGCGCAGCTCGCCGCCCTGCGCGCCGCCCGCTTCCCGCCGGACCGCCGGAACGCGGCGGAGCACGGGAACGTGGCGGGGCACGGGCCGGGCGAGGTGCACCATCGGAGTTCCTCCCGCGCGCCGGGACTGCTGGCGGCCGGGTCGCGCAGCACGGACGTTAGCAGCCCGGGAGTCCGGTTGAGGAGATCCCGCGGAGGCGTTCTTCACGACCGCCCGTCCCGGCCCGGCCCTTGACGCGGACTCGGGCCGGACGGTGGGATGGTGGGCCGCCCCGGACCGCCCGTCCGTCGGGCGCCCGCCCGCCTGTTCGACCCCGCTGGGAGTGCCGTGCCGATCCGCCGCCGCCAGGTCCTGCTCGGCGGGCTGGCCGCCCTGGCCGGGACGGCGCTGGCCAGGTACGGCTCCGCGGCGGCGAGTTCGGCGAACGGGCCGTCGGGGCTGCTGGAGGTCACCACCGGCTGGACGTCCGGCCCGGAGCAGAACGGGCTGCAGGCCATGCTGGCCGCGCTGAAGGGCCGCGCCCCGGACGTCACCTTCGTGGCCGGGGACAGCTCCGCCCCGTCCGACACCGGCCTCGCCCGGCGGCTGGCCGACGGGCTGCCGCCGGACAGCTTCCGCTGCTGCGGCGGCGCCGAACTCGCCGAGCTGGCCGCCCACTTGGAGCCGCTGGACGGCCCCGCCCGGGCCCGCGGCTGGCTGGCCGGGCTGCCCACGGCGGTCCTGCCCCGGCTGCGCGTGCGCGGGGCGCTGTACGCCGTCCCGGCCGGGGTGCGGCGCACCAACCTGCTGTGGACCAACCCGCCGCTGCTGGCGGCCGCCGGCGCGGCCGGGCCCCCGGCGGACCCGGAGGCGCTGCTGGCCCGACTGCGGCAGGCCGCCGGCACCGTCGCCGCCCCGCTGGCGGTCGGCGGCCCCACCGAGGTGCTGCAACTGGCCGAGACCGTCCTGCTGGCCGCGCACGGCCCGGACGCGTTCGCCGCGCTCTGGCAGCCCGGCGGCCCCTGGGGCTCCCCCGCCACCACCGGCGCCCTGCGCACCCTGGACGCCCTGCTGGAGCTGGCCGCCCCGCCCGCCGCCGACGCCGACTGGACCGACGCCGCCCGCCTGCTCGGCACCGGCCGGGCCGGGTTCCTGCTCACCGGCGACTGGGCCGACACCTGGCTGCGCGACACCCTCGACCTGCGCCCGGGCACCGACTACGGCTGGACGGCCGCCCCCGGCACCGGCGGCCTGTTCCAGTCCCGCCTGGACGCCTTCGCGCTGCCCCGCGCGGCCCGCCACCGCCCCGCCGCGCTCGCCTGGCTCGACGTCTGCGCCGACCTCGACGGCCAGATCGCCCTGAACGGCGCCCGCGCCGCCGTCCCGGCCCGCACCGACCTGCCCGGCTCCACCCCGGCCCTGTTCGGCCCGTACGCCCGCTGGTCGCTGGACGAGTGGCGCACCCGCCGCCCGGTCGACTCGCTGGCCCACGGCGGCCTGCTGCCGGCCGGCCGGCGGGCCGCGGCCCGGGCCGCGGCGGCCGCGTTCACCGGGCACCGCGACAGCACCCGGCTGGCCCGCGACCTCGCCGCGACCTGAGTCGGCGTCAGGAACCCGCCGTCAGGACGCGGCGGCCGGCACCGGCGGGGCGGTGGCGGCGGCGCGCCGCCGCTCGACCCGGATCCGCCGCAGCGCGTCCCCGCTCAGCACCACCAGCGCCACCCACACCAGGGCGAAGCCCGCCCAGCGGGCCGGCTCCATCGTCTCGTGGAACACCGCCACGCCGATCAGGAACTGCGACACCGGCGCCAGGTACTGCAGCAGCCCCAGCGTGGTCAGCGGCACCCGCAGCGCCGCCGCGCCGAAGCACATCAGCGGCACCGCCGTGATCACCCCGCTGGCCAGCAGCAGCGCGGTGTGGCCCCAACCGTGGTGCCCCAGGGTGCCCTGGCCGCGCACCTCCAGGTAGACCAGGAACGCCACCGCGAACGGGAACATCACCGCGCTCTCCACCGCGAGGCTCTCCGCCCCGCCCAGGCCGACCTTCTTCTTCAGCAGCCCGTAGGTGGCGAACGAGAACGCCAGCGCCAGCGCGATCCACGGCGGCCGGCCGTACGCCACCGTCAGCACCAGGACCGCCGCGGTGCCGACGCCGACCGCCGCCCACTGCGCCGGGCGCAGCCGCTCGCGCAGCACCAGCACGCCGAAGGCGATCGTCACCAGCGGGTTGATGAAGTACCCGAGGCTGGTCTCCACCACGTGCCCGGAGTTCACGCCCCAGATGTACACGCCCCAGTTCACCGAGACGGTGGCCGCGGCCAGCGCCAGCATGCCCAGCCGCCGGGGCTGGCGCAGCAGCGGGCGGATCCACGCCCAGCGGCGGCGCACCAGCAGCATCGCGGTGACCGCCACCAGCGACCACGTCATCCGGTTGGCCAGGATGTCGGCCGCCCCGGCGGGCTCCAGCAGCGGCCAGAACAGCGGGAACAGGCCCCACATCCCGTACGCCGCGAAGCCGTTCCACAATCCGACCCTGGCCTCCCGCGAACCCTCCGCCATGGCCTGCCCTTCACCCGCGCGCCGTCGTGTCACCCGAAAGGTAACGGCCCGCGCGCCGGAATGTCATCCCCGTAATCCGCGGATGGTGCTGACGACGGCGGCCGGGGCCCGGGAACGCCTGCTCCCCGGGCCCCGGCCGTCACCGCTCGGCCTACGCGTCCACCGTCCAGGTGCTGGAGCCCGCCAGCAGGGCGGCGAGGCCGCCGCGGCCCTGCTGCTCCTCGGCCCGGGTCAGCTGCTCGGCCATCAGGGTGTCGTAGACCGGCCGGGCGACGTCGCGCAGGACGCCGATCGGGGTGTGGTGCAGGGTGTCGGCGTCGGCCAGCCTGGTCAGCGCGAAGGCGGTGGCCGGGCTGGCGGCGTGGGCGTCGTGGACCAGCGCGGTGCCCTCGCCGAGCGGGGCGATCCGCAGTTCGCCGTCGCCGTCCCGGACCACCTGGTGCCCGGCGCCGACCAGGACCGGCTGCCCGTGCTCCAGGCGGATCAGCGCCTCGTCGCGGGTGCCCGGTTCCTTGAGGACCTCGAAGGCCCCGTCGTTGAAGATGTTGCAGTTCTGGTAGATCTCCACCAGCGCGGTGCCCTCGTGCTGCGCGGCGGCCCGCAGCACCGACTGCAGGTGCTGGCGGTCGGAGTCGATGGTGCGGGCCACGAAGGTGGCCTCGGCGCCGATCGCCAGCGAGAGCGGGTTGAACGGGGTGTCCAGCGAGCCCATCGGCGTCGACTTGGTGATCTTGCCGACCTCGCTGGTGGGCGAGTACTGCCCCTTGGTCAGGCCGTAGATCCGGTTGTTGAACAGCAGGATCTTCAGGTTGACGTTGCGGCGCAGCGCGTGGATCAGGTGGTTGCCGCCGATCGACAGCGCGTCGCCGTCGCCGGTCACCACCCACACCGACAGGTCGGGGCGGGAGGCGGCCAGGCCGGTGGCGATCGCCGGGGCGCGGCCGTGGATCGAGTGCATCCCGTAGGTGTTCATGTAGTACGGGAAGCGCGAGGAGCAGCCGATGCCGGAGACGAAGACGGTGTTCTCGCGCCGGATGCCCAGCTCGGGCATGAAGGACTGGACGGCGGCCAGGACCGCGTAGTCCCCGCAGCCCGGGCACCAGCGCACCTCCTGGTCGGTCTTGAACTCCTTCGCGGTCTGCGGGCCGTCCGCCTTGGGGACCAGGCGCAGGGCGGGGAAGTCGGTCATCGGGTCTCCTCCGCGTCGAGGCCGCCGAGCGCGGCGTGCAGCACGTCGGCGAGTTGGGCGGCCTTGAACGGCAGGCCGCGGACCTGGTTGTAGGACTGGGCGTCGACGAGGTATCTGGCGCGCAGCAGCAGGGCGAGCTGGCCGAGGTTCATCTCGGGGACGATCACCCGCTGGTAGCCGCGCAGGACGGCGCCGAGGTTGGCCGGGAACGGGTTGAGGTGGCGCAGGTGGGCCTGGGCGACGTGGCCGCCGTCGGCCCGCACCCGGCGCACCGCGGCGGTGATCGGGCCGTAGGTGGAGCCCCAGCCGAGCACCAGGACCCGGGCCTCGCCGCTCGGGTCGTCGACCTCGACGTCGGGCACCGCGATGCCGTCGACCTTGGCCTGCCGGGTGCGGACCATGAAGTCGTGGTTGGCCGGGTCGTAGGAGATGTTGCCGGTGCCGTCCTGCTTCTCGATGCCGCCGATCCGGTGCTCGAGGCCGGCGGTGCCGGGGACCGCCCACGGGCGGGCCAGCGTGTGCGGGTCGCGCTGGTAGGGGCGGAAGCTGCCGTCGGGGCCGTTCGGCTCGGTGGCGAACTCGACGCGCAGGTCCGGGAGTTCGTCGACGTCCGGGAGCTTCCACGGCTCGGAGCCGTTGGCCAGGTAGCCGTCCGAGAGCAGGAACACCGGGGTGCGGTAGGTGAGCGCGATCCGGGCCGCCTCCAGCGCGGCCGTGAAGCACTCGGCGGGCGTGGCGGGCGCCACGATCGGCACCGGGGCCTCGCCGTTGCGGCCGAACATCGCCTGCAGCAGGTCGGCCTGCTCGGTCTTGGTGGGCAGGCCGGTGGACGGGCCGCCGCGCTGGATGTCGACCACCACCAGCGGCAGTTCCAGCGACACCGCGAGGCCGATGGTCTCGCTCTTGAGCGCCACGCCGGGCCCGGAGGTCGTGGTCACGCCCAGCGCGCCGCCGAACGCCGCGCCCAGCGCGGCGCCGATCCCGGCGATCTCGTCCTCGGCCTGGAAGGTGCGCACGCCGAAGTTCTTGTGCCGGGACAGCTCGTGCAGGATGTCCGAGGCCGGGGTGATCGGGTACGAGCCGAGGAACACCGGCAGCCCGGAGCGCTCCCCCGCCGCGACCAGGCCGTAGGACAGCGCCAGGTTGCCGGAGATGTTGCGGTAGGTGCCGGGTTCGAGCTTGGCGGGCGGCACCTCGTAGGAGACCGCGAAGCTCTCGGTGGTCTCGCCGAAGTTCCAGCCGGCCCGGAACGCCGTCACGTTGGCCTCGGCGATCTGCGGCTTCTTGGCGAACTTCTGCCGCAGGAACAGCTCGGTGCTGTGGGTGGGCCGGTGGTACATCCAGGACAGCAGGCCGAGCGCGAACATGTTCTTCGCCCGCTCGGCGTCCTTGCGGGCCAGTCCGCTGTCCTTGAGCGCCTCCAGGGTGAGCGTGGTCAGCCCCACCGGGTGCAGCCGGAACGCCTCCAGCGAGCCGTCCTCCAGCGGGTCCCGCTGGTAGCCGACCTTGGCCAGCGCCCGCTTGGTGAACTCGTCGGTGTTGACGATGATCTCGGCGCCGGCCGGCAGGTCCGGCAGGTTGGCCTTCAGCGCCGCCGGGTTCATCGCCACCAGGACGTCGGGCGCGTCGCCCGGCGTCAGGATGTCGTGGTCGGC
This sequence comes from Kitasatospora sp. NRRL B-11411, assembly GCF_000721345.1. Taxonomy (NCBI): domain Bacteria; kingdom Bacillati; phylum Actinomycetota; class Actinomycetes; order Kitasatosporales; family Streptomycetaceae; genus Kitasatospora; species Kitasatospora sp. NRRL B-11411. Next base: position 61,872 of record NZ_JOGH01000014.1, read on the forward strand.
GAAGTGCAGCTGGAAGCTGGAGACGCCGGGCAGGGTGCCGGCGGGTGCGCGGATCTCGGCCGGGAAGTTCGGCAGCGTGGAGAGGTCGTTGCCGAACGCCGCCGTCTCCGAGGTGAACCGGTCGCCGGTGAGCTGCATGCCGTCGCCGGAGTCACCCGCGAAACGGATGATCACCCGGTCCAGCCGCCTGATCGGCTTGGCCGTCCGTCCGGGCGCTGAACGCTCCGACACGGCCGGGCCGTCGCCGTCCGAACCGTCCACTGCTTCTGACTGATCGACCTGACTGGTCACTGCCGCGGACCTCCTCGTCGGGGGAGCCAGCAGCGGGCGTGAGCCGTGTGCCCCGTCCGCCTGGCGCACCACAGCGAATCCTAAGCGGGCGGAGCACCGCTGGAAGGGAACTCGCACAGACGGCTGCGGCGGGTCCCGCCAGGTCAGGACTCCAGGTAGGCGAGCACCGCGAGAACCCGCCGGTGGTCCTCCTGGCTCTGTCCCAAACCCAGCTTCTGGAAGATGTTCGACACGTGCTTCTCCACCGCGCCGTCCGACACCACCAGCTGCTTGGCGATCGCCGCGTTGGTCCGGCCCTCGGCCATCAGGCCCAGCACCTCGCGCTCACGGGGCGTCAGCGCGGCCAGCGTGTCGACCTGGCGGCTGCGGCTGAGCAGCTGCTGCACCACCTCCGGGTCCAGCGCGGTGCCGCCCTCGGCGACCCGGGCCACCGCGTCGACGAACTCGCGGACCTCGGCCACCCGGTCCTTCAGCAGGTAGCCCACGCCCCGGGTGGAGCCCGCCAGCAGCTCGCTCGCGTACTGCTCCTCGACGTGCTGGGAGAGCACCAGCACCCCCAGCCCGGGGTGCCGCCCGCGCAGCTCCACGCAGGCCCGCACGCCCTCGTCGGTGTGCGTCGGGGGCATCCGGACGTCCGCCACCACGACGTCGGGCAGGGCGCCCTCCGCGTGCAGGGCGTCGATCGTGCGCACCAGGGCCTCGCCGTCGCCGACCCCGGCCACGACCTCCATCCCACGGTCCGTCAGCAGTCGTGTCAGCCCCTCCCGGAGCAGCACGGAGTCCTCGGCGATCACCACGCGCAACATGGGCACGACCCTATCGGGGACCGGGCGGGCCGCGGGCCGCGGCGGCCGGACCGGGCCTACATGGTGCGGATCGCCACCGTGTCGCACAGCTCCTGCAGGGCGGCCTTGGCCGGACAGTCCGGCAGCGGGTCGAGCAGCGCCCGGGCCTCCTCGGCGTAGCGCAGCGTCTCGCGGCGGGCCCGCTCCAGCGCCGGGTGGCGGCGCAGCAGGCGCAGCGCCTCGGCGTGCGCGGCGTCGTCGGCGGCCAGGTCGGTGTCGAGCAGCTCGCGCAGCCGGGCGTCCTCGGGGTCGGCCGGGTCGGCGGGCATCTGGCGCAGCAGCAGCACCGGCAGGGTCGGCACGCCCTCGCGCAGGTCGGTGCCGGGGGTCTTGCCGGACTCGTGGCCGTCGCTGGCGATGTCGAGGACGTCGTCGGCGAGTTGGAAGGCGGTGCCGATCCGCTCGCCGTACTGGGTGAGCAGGTCGACGATCCAGCGCTCGGCGCCGGCCATCAGGGAGCCGAAGCGGCAGGCCACCGCGATCAGCGAGCCGGTCTTGCCGGACAGCACGTCCAAGTAGTGCCGCAGCGGGTCGTCCTCGGGGCGCGGCCCGGCGGTCTCCAGGATCTGGCCGGTGACCAGCCGCTCGAAGGCGTCGGACTGGATCCGGACCGCCTCGGTGCCCAGGTCGGAGAGCACCTGGGAGGCGCGGGAGAACAGGAAGTCGCCGGTGAGGATGGCCACCGAGTTGTCCCAGCGGCTGTTGGCGCTGGGGGCGCCGCGGCGCACCGGGGCCTCGTCCATCACGTCGTCGTGGTACAGCGTGGCGAGGTGGGTCAGCTCGACCACCACCGCGGACGGCACCACGCCGGGCGCCGTCGGGTCGCCGAACTGGGCGGCCAGCATCACCAGCAGCGGGCGGAAGCGCTTGCCGCCGGCCTCGATCAGGTGGCTGGCGGTCACCGTGATGAAGGGCACGTCGCTCTTGACGGCCTCGGCCAGGGCTGCCTCCACGGCCTCCATCCCGGCCTGGACGTCCCGGGTCAGATCGCGGTCCTGCACGCTCAGCCCGAAGGGCCCCACGACGGTCACGCTGACCACTCCTGTCCCTGGTCGATCCAGCGGGCCGGTCCCTCAGCGCCGCCGATGCACATACAAGGCAGCGTATCCGGTCCGGAGTGGATCACTGCACGGGCATGGGCCCGACTTCCCTGGTGGCGGGAGGCGGGCCCCGGACGGGCCGACCGGGGCCGGTCAGCGCTCCGGCCCCCGCCCGGTGCGGGCGGGGGCCGGGGGCCGGCCGGGGCCGGTCAGCGGACGAACAGCGAGGCCTTGGAGGCCAGGTCGAGGAAGTACTGCGGGAGCAGGCCCAGGCCGAGGGTGACCAACACGCCGACGCCGATGGCGGTGGCGGTGAACGCGCTGGGCACCGCCACGGCGGGGCCGGAGGGCTGCGGGTCGGAGAAGAACATCAGCACGATGACCCGGATGTAGAAGAACGCGGCGACCGCGGAGGACAGCACGCCGACGATGACCAGCGGGGTGGCCCCGCCCTGGGCTGCGGCCTGGAAGACCGCGAACTTGCCGGTGAAGCCGGAGGTCAGCGGAATGCCCGCGAAGGCCAGCAGGAACAGTGCGAACACCGCCGCCAGCAGCGGCGAACGGCGGCCCAGTCCGGCCCAGTTGGACAGGTGGGTGGCCTCGCCCTTGGAGTCCCGCACCAGGGTGACCACGGCGAACGCGCCGAGCGTCACGAAGGAGTACGCCAGCAGGTAGAACAGCACCGCGGAGACGCCGCGCCGGTCGGTGGCGATCAGGCCGGTGAGGATGAACCCGGCGTGCGCGATCGAGGAGTAGGCGAGCAGCCGCTTCACGTCCTGCTGGGTGACCGCGAGGATCGAGCCGACCACCATGGTGAGGATCGCCACGCCCCACATCACCGGCCGCCAGTCCCAGCGCAGGCCGGGGAAGGCGACGTAGAACAGCCGCAGCAGGGCGCCGAACGCGGCGGTCTTGGTGGCGGCCGCCATGAACCCGGTGACGGGCGTCGGGGCGCCCTGGTAGACGTCCGGGGTCCAGGAGTGGAACGGCACCGCGCCGACCTTGAACAGCAGGCCGACGGCCAGCATGGCCAGGCCGATCAGCAGCAGCGCGTCGTTCTGGGTGGTGACGGCCAGCGCCGGGGTGACCGGGGCGACGCCGGAGACCGCGTCGGCGATCCCGCCGAGCTGCACGGTGCCCGCGTAGCCGTACAGCAGGGCCGTGCCGAACAGGAAGAACGCCGAGGCGAACGCGCCCAGCAGGAAGTACTTGACGGCCGCCTCCTGGGAGATCAGCCGGCGGCGCCGGGCCAGCGCGCACATCAGGTAGAGCGGCAGCGAGAGCACTTCGAGGGCCACGAACATGGTCAGCAGGTCGTTGGCGGCCGGGAAGAGCAGCATGCCGCCGACCGCGAACAGGGTCAGCGGGTAGATCTCGGTGGTGCGCATCCCCTCGCGGGTGGCGTCGCGCTCCTGCTCGCCGCCGGGGACGGCCGCGGCCTGGGCGGCGAACGCGTCGACCCGGTGGCCGTTGATCCGCGGCTCCAGCCGGCCCTCGGCGTAGCCGAGCACGGTCAGCACCGCGGTCAGCAGGATCACGCCCTGCAGGAACAGCGCGGGGCCGTCGATGGCGACCGCGCCCATCGCCAGCAGGCCCGCCTTGGTGGTGGCGTGGCCCTGCGCGGCGAGCACCACCACGGCGGCGAAGGCGCCGCCGAGGCCGAGCAGCGAGACGCCCAGCTGGGCGGAGGCCCGCAGCCGGCGCGGCAGGAACGCCTCGACCAGGATGCCGAGCACCGCGGCGCCGAACACCACCAGCATCGGGGAGAGCTGGCCGTACTCGATGTGCGGGGCGGGGATGCTCGGGCTGTTGCCGCCGGCGGCGGCCAGCGCGTGGACGGGCATCACTTCTGCTCACCTCCGTTGGCGGCGACGGCCGGGTGGGCCGGCGCCGGGTCGGTGCGGTGGACCTGGCTGAGGGTGTCGTTGACGGCCGGGTTCACCAGGTCGGTGAGCGGCTTCGGGTAGACGCCGAGCAGCAGGGTCAGGGCCACCAGCGGGGCCACGACGGCCAGTTCACGGGCCTTCAGGTCGGGCATGCCCTCGACCGGGGCCTTCACCGGGCCGGTCATGGTGCGCTGGTACAGCAGCAGCGCGTACAGCGCGGCCAGCACGATGCCGAAGGTGGCGACGATGCCGAGCGCCGGGTACCGGCTGAAGGTGCCGACCAGGACCAGGAACTCGCTGACGAACGGGGCCATCCCGGGCAGCGACAGCGTCGCCAGGCCGCCGATCAGGAAGGTGCCGGCCAGCACCGGGGCGACCTTCTGCACGCCGCCGTAGTCGGCGATCAGGCGGGAGCCGCGGCGGGAGATCAGGAAGCCCGCCACCAGCATCCAGACGGCGGTGGAGATGCCGTGGTTGACCATGTAGAGCGTGGCGCCGGACTGGCCCTGGCTGGTCATCGCGAAGATGCCCAGGATGATGAACCCGAAGTGCGAGATCGACGCGTAGGCGACCAGGCGCTTGATGTCCTTCTGGCCGATCGCCACCAGCGCGCCGTAGACGATGCCGACCAGCGCCAGCACCATGATCACCGGGGCGAAGGTCTTCGACGCGTCCGGGAACAGGCCCAGGCAGAACCGCAGCATGGCGAAGGTGCCGACCTTGTCGACCACCGCGGTGATCAGCACGGCCGTCCCGGCGGTGGACTCGCCCATCGCGTTCGGCAGCCAGGTGTGCAGCGGCCACAGCGGGGCCTTCACCGCGAAGGCGAAGAAGAAGCCGAGGAACAGCGCCCGCTGCGCGTTCGGGTCGATCACCAGCTTGCCGGAGGAGATGGCGTCGGTCAGCCCGGTGAGGCTGAACGTCGCCTGCCCCTGGTCGGCGGCCACCACGTACAGGCCGATCACGGCGGCCAGCATGACCAGGCCGCCGAGCAGGTTGTACAGCAGGAACTTGACGGCCGCGTAGGAGCGCTGCCGGTCCGCGTCCGGACCGCCGGCCTTGTCGCCGAAGCCGCCGATCAGGAAGTACATCGGGATCAGCATGGCTTCGAAGAACACGTAGAACACGAAGACGTCGGTGGCCAGGAAGGACACCAGCACCATCGCCTCGACGGCCAGGATCAGCGCGAAGAACGCCTGGGTGCGCCGCTTGGACTCGAACGAGCCCTCCGGGGCCGCAGGGTCCGCGTCGTGCCAGCCGGCCAGCATCACCACCGGCACCAGGACGGCGGTGAGCAGCGCCAGCGCGGTGCCGATGCCGTCCGCGCCGAGCGAGAAGCTGATCCCGAAGGAGCGGATCCAGGAGTAGGACTCGGTCAACTGGTAGCGGGCGCCCCCGGGTTCGTAGGACGCCGCGATCGCGGCGGCCAGGCCCAGGGTGAGGACGGAGACCGCCAGCGCCACGGTCTTGGTGGTGCGCCGCCGGGCCTCGCTGGTCCCGGCCGGGAGGGCGGCGGTGAGCACCGCTCCGGCGGCCGGGACGGCACAGGTGGCGGAGAGGAGGTAGCTCATCAGACCGACCTCATCAGGAGAGTGGAGGCGACCAGCACCAGCGTGCCGCCGAACATGGAGAGCGCGTACGTGCGGACGTAGCCGGTCTGGATCCGGCGCAGCCGGCTGGAGATCCCGCCGATCGCGGCGGCCAGGCCGTTGACGAAGCCGTCCAGGCCCCGGCTGTCGAACCAGACCAGGGTGGCGGCCAGCGCGGTGCCGGGACGGACCAGGACGGCGTGGTTGAAGTCGTCCTGGAGCAGGTCGCGGCGGGCGGCCCGGGTGAGCGGCGAGCCGATCGGCGGCTTGACCGGGACGGGGCTGCGGCCGTACATCTGCCAGGCCAGGCCCGCGCCCGCCAGCATGCAGACGGTGGCGATCAGGCTGACCACGAGCGGGGACAGCGGCGAGTCGCCCTCGGCGTGGCCGGTGACCGGCTCCAGCCAGTGGACGAAGGAGCTGCCGTAGGCGAACAGGCCGCCGGCGAACACCGAGCCGAAGGCCAGCACGACCATCGGGGCGGTCATCGTCCTCGGGGACTCGTGCGGGTGCGGCGCCTCGCCGGTCTCCGGGTCGGGCTGCCAGCGCTTCTCACCGAAGAAGGTCAGCACCATCACCCGGGTCATGTAGAACGCGGTGACCGCGGCGCCGGTCAGGGCGCACAGGCCGAGGATCCAGCCCTCGGTGCCGCCCTTGGCGAACGCCGCCTCGATGATCTTGTCCTTGGAGAAGAAGCCGGACAGGCCCGGGAAGCCGATGATCGCCAGGTAGCCGAGGCCGAAGGTGGCGAAGGTGACCGGCATGTACGTGCGCAGGCCGCCGTAGTGCCGCATGTTCACCTCGTCGTTCATGCCGTGCATGACCGACCCGGCGCCGAGGAACATCCCGGCCTTGAAGAAGCCGTGGGTGACCAGGTGCATGATGGCGAAGGCGTAGCCGATCGGGCCCAGCCCCGCCGCCATGATCATGTAGCCGATCTGCGACATGGTCGAGCCGGCCAGCGCCTTCTTGATGTCGTCCTTGGCGCAACCGACGATCGCACCGAACAGCAGCGTCACCGCGCCGACCACCACCACGGCGGTCTGCGCGTCCGGCGCCAGGTCGAAGATCGCCCCGGAGCGGACGATCAGGTAGACGCCGGCGGTGACCATGGTGGCCGCGTGGATGAGGGCGGAGACCGGGGTCGGGCCCTCCATCGCGTCGCCCAGCCAGGACTGCAGCGGCACCTGCGCGGACTTGCCGCAGGCGGCCAGCAGCAGCATCAGGCCGATCGCGGTGAGCTTGCCCTCGCTCGCGTCGCCCGCGGTGGCGAACACCGGCTGGAAGGCGAAGGAGCCGAACTCGACGAACATCAGCATGATCGCGATGGACAGGCCCATGTCGCCGACCCGGTTGACGATGAACGCCTTCTTGGCGGCCGTCGCGGCGCTCGGCTTGTGCTGCCAGAACCCGATCAGCAGGTAGGACGCCAGGCCGACGCCCTCCCAACCCACGTACAGCAGCAGGTAGTTGTCGGCGAGAACCAGCACCAGCATGGCGGCCAGGAACAGGTTCAGGTAGGCGAAGAAGCGGCGGCGGCGCTCGTCGTGCGCCATGTAGCCCACCGAGTACAGGTGGATCAGGGTGCCGACGCCGGTGATCAGCAGGACGAAGGTGATCGAGAGTTGGTCGAGCTGGAAGGAGACGTCGGCCTGGAAGCCGTCGACCGGGATCCAGCTGAACAGCCGCTCGGTGACGGCGCGGTGCTCGGCGTCCCGGCCGAGCATGTCCGCGAACAGGGCCAGCCCGAAGGCGAAGGAGAGCGCGGCCAGTAGGACCGCGATCCAGTGCCCGAACCGGTCCAGGGCCCGTCCGCCGAGCAGCAGCAGGGCAGCGCCGGCCAGCGGCGCCGCGACCAGCAGCGGAATGAGAGAGTTCACTGAGGGGCCCTCCGCCTACAGCTTCATCAGGTTGCTGTCGTCGACCGAAGCGGAGTGCCTGGTCCGGAAGATGGAGACGATGATGGCGAGGCCGACCACGACCTCGGCCGCCGCGACCACCATGGTGAAGAACGCGATGATCTGGCCGTCCAGGTTGCCGTGCAGCCGGGAGAAGGTGACCAGCGCCAGGTTCGAGGCGTTCAGCATCAGCTCCACGCACATGAACAGCACGATCGCGTTGCGCCGCACCAGCACGCCCGAGGCGCCGATGGTGAACAGCAGCGCGGCGAGGTACAGGTAGTTGGCCGGGTTCACTCCGCCTCCTCCTTGTCCTTGGTCGGCACGGTCTCCAGCGCCTGGCGCGGCCCGGCGACCTGCGGGCGGGCCGAGGACGGGCGGCCCAGCCAGTCGGCCGTGGTCTCCTCCAGCTCGGCCATCCGCCGCAGCATCTCCTGGCTGACGTCGCGGACCTGGCCGCGCTCGCGCAGGGTGCCCATCACCGAGTCCTCGGCGACGGTGCCGTCCGGCAGCAGCGCCGGGACGTCCACCGCGTTGTGCCGGGCGTACACGCCGGGGGCGGGCAGCGGCGGCACCTGGATGTTGTCCGCGACCCGGCGGGCCGCCAGCTGGCGCTGGGTCGGCGGCGCCTTGACCTTCTCGCGGTGGGTCAGCACCATCGCGCCGATCGCCGCGGTGATCAGCAGCGCGCCGGTCACCTCGAACGCCCACACGTACTTGGTGAAGATCAGCCGGGCCAGGCCCTGCACGTTGCCCTCGGCGTTCGCCGCGGACAGGCCGGTGAAGTTCCGCAGGTGCGCGTTGGCCAGGCCGGCGATCAGCAGCACGCCGAAGCCCAGGCCGCAGAGCACCGCGGCGACCCGCTGGCCCTTCAGCTGCTCCTTGAGCGAGTCCGCCGAGGAGACGCCGACCAGCATCACCACGAACAGGAACAGCATCATGATCGCGCCGGTGTAGACCACGATCTGCACCACGCCGAGGAACACCGCGCCCTGCGCCATGTAGCAGACCGCCAGCGACAGCATGGTCGCCGCCAGGCAGAGCGCCGAGTGCACGGCCTTCTTCATCAGCAGCATGCCGAGCGCCCCGCCGACCGCGATCACGGCCAGCACCCAGAACTGCACGGCCTCGCCGGTGGAGGTCATGACTGCTCCTCCTTCTCCCGCTCGTGCCGCTCCTGCCGGACGGTGCCGGGCGCCGCGCCGGTGATCTCGCCCCGGTAGTAGGCGCCCTCGTCGGCGCCGGGGAAGATCGAGTGCGGGGAGTCGACCATGCCCTCGGACAGCCCGACCAGCAGCTGCTCCTTGGTGAAGATCAGGTCCTGCCGACTGGAGTCCGCGAGCTCGTACTCGTTGGTCATGGTCAGCGCCCGGGTCGGGCACGCCTCGACGCACAGCCCGCACAGGATGCAGCGGGCGTAGTTGATCTGGTAGACCGCGCCGTACCGCTCGCCGGGCGAGTAGCGCTCCTCGTCCCGGTTGTCGGCGCCCTCGACGTAGATCGCGTCGGCCGGACAGGCCCAGGCGCACAGCTCGCAGCCGACGCACTTCTCCAGGCCGTCCGGGTGCCGGTTCAGCTGGTGGCGGCCGTGGAAGCGCGGAGCGGTGGGCTTCTTGTACTCCGGGTACTGCTCGGTGAGCCGCTTCTTGAACATGGCCTTGAAGGTCACGCCGAAGCCGGCGGCCGGCCCGAGGATCGACTTCTCTGACGGTTCGTCAGGCATCTCGGATCAGCTCCCTTCGGAATGGTCGGCCCCGTTGAGGGCGTCCTGGAGTTGCGGGGTCCGGCGGCGGCGGCGCGGCACGGGCGGCAGTTCCTGCCCGGGCAGCGGCGGGACGGGGTAGCCCCCGGCCATCGGGTCGAAGGCCGGGGCGGCCTCCGGCACCGGCTCGGGCTTCTTGCGCAGCAGGTCGACCACCAGCGCGATCAGCAGGACCACCGCCAGCGGCGCCCCCACGTACAGCACCACGTTGGCGAAGCCGTAGCCCTCGTTGCGCAGCGCCCGCACCGTGGAGACCATCACCAGCCACACCAGCGAGACCGGGATGAGCACCTTCCAGCCGAGCTTCATGAACTGGTCGTAGCGCAGCCGGGGCAGGGTGCCGCGCAGCCAGATGAAGAAGAACAGCAGCAGCTGGATCTTCAGCACGATCCACAGCATCGGCCACCAGCCGTGGTTGGCGCCCTCCCAGAAGGCGGACACCGGCCACGGGGCGCGCCAGCCGCCCAGGAACAGCGTGGAGGCGACCGCCGAGACGGTGACCATGTTGACGTACTCGGCCAGCATGAACATCGCGAACTTCAGCGAGGAGTACTCGGTGTTGAAGCCGCCGACCAGCTCGCCCTCGGCCTCCGGGAGGTCGAACGGCGCCCGGTTGGTCTCGCCGACCATCGCGATGATGTAGACGATGAACGACACCGGCAGCAGCACCGCGAACCAGGTCGGCTGCTGCGAGGAGACGATCTCCGAGGTCGACATCGAGCCCGAGTAGATGAACACCGCCGCGAACGACAGGCCCATCGCGATCTCGTAGCTGATCATCTGCGCGGACGAGCGGATGCCGCCCAGCAGCGGGTACGTCGAACCGGACGACCAGCCGGCCAGCACGATGCCGTAGATGCCCACCGAGGCGGTGGCCAGGATGTACAGCAGCGCGATCGGCAGGTCGGTCAGCTGCAGCGGGGTGCGGGTGCCGAAGATCGACACCTCGTTGTCCGCCGGGCCGAACGGGATCACCGCGAACGCCATGAACGCGGGGATCGCCGCGACGATCGGCGCCAGCACGTAGACCGCCTTGTCGGCGCCCTTGACCACCAGGTCTTCCTTCAGCGCCAGCTTCACGCCGTCGGCCAGCGACTGCAGCATGCCCCACGGGCCGTGCCGGTTCGGGCCGATCCGCAGCTGCATCCAGGCGACCACCTTGCGCTCCCAGACGATGGCGATCAGCACCGTCAGGACCAGGAACGCGAAGCAGAACACCGCCTTCAGCAGCACCAGCCACCACGGGTCGCGGCCGAAGAAGCCGAGCGTGTCGGCAGCAGCAAGGACCCTCATGACTCCTCCGCCGGGGCGATGGTGACCAGGTGGCCGACCGTGGTGCCGAGCGCGCGGTACGCGCCGCCGTCCGGCGTCGAGTTGAGCGGCAGCCAGACCGTGCGGTCCGGCATCGCGTCGGTGATCTCCAGCGGCAGGGTCAGCGACCCGGCCGGGCCGGTGACCCGCAGCGCCGCCGTCGCGCCGACCTCGGCGGCGGTGGCGGCGGACAGCCGGGCCACCGCGGCGTGCCGGGTGCCGGCCAGGTGCTCGTCGCCCTCCTGGAGGGTGCCGTGGTCCAGCAGCATCCGGTGCCCGGCCAGCACGGCCTGCCCGGTGGCCGGGCGGGGCAGCACCGCGGGGTGCGCGGCGGGCGCCGCCGGGCGGTCGCCCGTCCACGGGGCGAAACGGTCCAGCTCCAGGCGGGCCGCCCGGACGTCGGGCAGGCCGATCGGCCGGTCCAGCGCGTCCGCGACCATGTTCAGCACCCGGACGTCGGCGTGCAGGTGGCGCTGCATCAACTGGTCGGGCTTGAGCGCCGGTTCGAACATCCGGACCCGTCCCTCCCAGTCCAGGAAGGTGCCGGCCTTCTCGGCGACCGCCGCGACCGGCAGCACCACGTCGGCGTGCGCGGTGACCGCGGACGGGCGCAGCTCCAGCGAGAGCACGAAGTCGGCCCGGGCCAGGGCCTCGTCGGCGAGCGCCGGGTCCGGCAGGTCGTCCAGGCCGACGCCGCCGACCACCAGCGCGTCCAACTCGCCCGCCGCCGCGGCGGCCAGGATCTGGCCGGTGTCGCGGCCGGGGCGGGACGGCAGTTCGGCGACGCCCCAGTGCGCGGCCGCCTCGGCCCGGGCGGCGGGCACCGCGACGGACCGGCCGCCGGGCAGCAGCCCGGGCAGCGCGCCCGCCTCGACGGCGCCGCGCTCACCGGCCCGGCGCGGCACCCAGGCGAGCTTCGCCCCGGTGGCGTGCGCCAGGCGCAGCGCGGCGCTCAGGCCGCCCGCGGTCTGCGCGAGCCGCTCGCCGACCAGCACCACCGCGCCCGGCGAGCGCAGCGCGTCCGCGCAGCGCCCGGCGTCGTCGGCGAGCACCTCCTCGCCGGCCAGCGCACCCAGCCACTCGACCTCGGTGCCGGGGGCGGCGGGCAGCAGCGCGCCGCGCAGCTTGGCCAGGCCGCGGGTGGCGTGCGAGGCGATCGAGAACACCCGCAGCCCGGAGGCCCGGTTGGCCTTGCGCAGCCGCAGGAAGACGATCGGCGCCTCCTCCTCGGCCTCCAGCCCGACCAGCAGCACGGCGGGGGCGGCTTCGAGTTGACGGTACGTCAGGCCGTTGCCGTCCAGGTCGACGCCGGTGCCGGCGACGGCCGCGGCCAGGAAGTCGGCCTCCTCGCCGCTGTGCGGCCGGGCGCGGAAGTCGACGTCGTTGGTGCCGAGCGCGAGGCGGGCGAACTTGCCGTAGCCGTACGCGTCCTCGACGGTCACCCGGCCGCCCGCGAGCACGCCGGCGCGGGCGCCGCGCAGCCCCTCGGCGGCCCGGGCCAGCGCCTCCGGCCAGGAGGCGGCGACGAGTTCGCCGTCCTCGCCGCGGACCATCGGGGTGGTGAACCGGTCGCGCTGCTGGGCGTAGCGGAACGCGAACCGGCCCTTGTCGCAGTTCCACTCCTCGTTGACCTCCGGCTCGTTGCCGGCCAGGCGCCGCAGCACCTTGCCGCGCCGGTGGTCGGTGCGCTGCCCGCAGCCGGCCGAGCAGTGCTCGCACACCGACGGGGAGGACACCAGGTCGAACGGGCGGGAGCGGAACCGGTAGGCGGCGGAGGTGAGCGCGCCGACCGGGCAGATCTGGATGGTGTTGCCGGAGAAGTACGAGTCCAGCGGCTGGTCCGCGCCAGTGCCGACCTGCTGGAGCGCGCCGCGCTCGACCAGGTCGATGAACGGGTCGCCGGCGATCTGCTGCGAGAACCGGGTGCAGCGGGCGCACAGCACGCAGCGTTCGCGGTCCAGCAGCACCTGGGTGGAGAGCGGGAGCGGCTTCTCGTACGTCCGCTTGGCGCCGTCGAACCGGGAGTCGGGGTCGCCGGTGGACATCGCCTGGTTCTGCAGCGGGCACTCGCCGCCCTTGTCGCAGACCGGGCAGTCCAGCGGGTGGTTGATCAGCAGCAGCTCCATCACGCCGCGCTGCGCCTTCTCGGCGACCGCGGAGGACAGCTGGGTGCGCACCACCATGCCCTCGGTGACCGGGATGGTGCAGGAGGCGACCGGCTTGCGCTGCCCCTCGATCTCCACGATGCACTGGCGGCACGCCCCGACGGGGTCGAGCAGCGGGTGGTCGCAGAAGCGCGGGACCTGGGTGCCGATCTGCTCGGCGGCGCGGATCACCAGCGTGCCCTTGGGGACGCTGACTTCGACGCCGTCGATGGTGAGCGTGACCAGCTCGGTCTGGGTGGAAGGCTCCGTGACCGTCACGCGTGCACCTCCCTCTCGGTGGCGGACTCGTGGACGGGGGCCCGGTCGGCCCAGACGGTGGAGGCCGCCGGGTCGAACGGGCAGCGGTGTTCGTTGATGTGCTGCTCGTACTCGGCGCGGAAGTGCTGCAGCGAGGAGACGATCGGGCTGGCCGCGCCGTCGCCCAGGGCGCAGAACGACTTGCCGTTGATGTTGTCGGCGATGTCGAGGAGCTTCTCCAGGTCCCCGGCCTCGCCCTGTCCGGCCTCGATCCGCTTGAGCAGCTGGACCAGCCAGTAGGTGCCCTCGCGGCATGGGGTGCACTTGCCGCAGGACTCGTGGGCGTAGAACTCGGTCCACCGGGTGACGGCCCGCACCACGCAGGTGGTCTCGTCGAAGACCTGGAGCGCCTTGGTGCCGAGCATGGAGCCGGCCGCGCCGACGCCCTCGTAGTCCAGCGGGACGTCGAGGTGCTCGTCGGTGAACATCGGGGTCGAGGAGCCGCCCGGCGTCCAGAACTTGAGCCGGTGCCCGGCCCGGACGCCGCCGGTGATCTCCAGCAGTTGGCGCAGCGTGATGCCGAGCGGCGCCTCGTACTGGCCGGGGTTGGTGACGTGCCCGGAGAGCGAGTAGAGCGTGAAGCCGGGCGACTTCTCGGTGCCCAGCGACTTGAACCAGTCCTTGCCGCGGGCCAGGATCGGCGGCACCGAGGCGATCGACTCGACGTTGTTCACCACCGTCGGGCAGGCGTACAGGCCGGCGATCGCCGGGAACGGCGGGCGCAGCCGGGGCTGGCCGCGGCGGCCCTCCAGCGAGTCGAGCAGCGCGGTCTCCTCGCCGCAGATGTACGCGCCGGCGCCGGCGTGGACGGTGATGTCCAGGTTGATGCCGGAGCCCTGGACGTCCTTGCCGAGGTACCCGGCCTCGTACGCCTCGGCGACGGCCGCCTGCAGGCGGCGCAGCACCGGGACGACCTCGCCGCGCAGGTAGACGAAGGCGTGCTCGCAGCGGATCGCGTACGAGGCGATGACCATGCCCTCGATCAGCGCGTGCGGGTTGGCGAACAGCAGCGGGATGTCCTTGCAGGTGCCCGGCTCGGACTCGTCGGCGTTGACCACCAGGTAGTGCGGCTTGCCGTCGTTCTGCGGGATGAACTGCCACTTCATGCCGGTGGGGAAGCCGGCGCCGCCGCGTCCGCGCAGGCCCGCGTCCTTGACCAGGGCGATCACCTCGTCCGGGGCCATCGCGAGGGCGGCGCGCAGGCCGTCGTAGCCGCCGTGCCGGCGGTAGGTCTCCAGCGTCCAGGGGCGCTGGTCGTCCCAGGAGGCGGACAGGACCGGGGAGAGGAGCTTCTCGGCCGGTTCGGCGGAGGTCATCACGCTTCCGTCCCTTCGTGCCGCGGGGAGACCACCTTGGCGCCCGGGGTGCCGGGCAGCGCCTCGCCCCTGGCCAGCCGCAGGCCGGCCAGCGAGGGCGCGCCGCCGGCGCCGGACTCGTCGTTGGCGCCGGGGCGCCCGTCGGCGAAGCCGGCCAGGATCCGGGAGGTCTCCTTGAACGAGCAGAGCTTGGCGCCGCGGGTGGGGCGGACCTCCTGCCCGGCGCGCAGCTGGTCGACCAGCTGCTTGGCGCTGTCCGGGGTCTGGTTGTCGAAGAACTCCCAGTTGACCATCACCACGGGGGCGTAGTCGCAGGCCGCGTTGCACTCGATGTGCTCGATCGAGACCGAGCCGTCCTCGGTGGTCTGGTTGTTCTCGATCCCGAGGTGCTGCTTGAGCTCGTCGAAGATCTGGTCGCCGCCGAGCACCGCGCACAGCGTGTTGGTGCACACGCCGACGTGGTACTCGCCGGCCGGGCGCCGCCGGTACATCGTGTAGAAGGTGGCGACCGCGGTGACCTCGGCGGTGGTCAGCTCCAACTGCTCGGCGCAGAACCGGATCCCGGTCGGGGTGACGCAGCCGTCCTCGGCCTGCACCAGGTGCAGCAGCGGCAGCAGCGCGGACCGGGACTGCGGGTAGCGGTCGATCAACTCCCGGGCGTCGGCCGCGAGTCGGGCCGCCACCTCCGGCGGGTAGGGCTTGGCCGGCAGCGCCGGCAGGCCGAGTTCTGTGCTGCTCACCGGTCCACGCCTCCCATCACCGGGTCGATCCCGGCCACCGCCACGATCACGTCGGCCAGCGGGCCGCCCTCGCACATCGCGGCCATCGTCTGCAGGTTGGTGAAGGACGGGTCGCGGAAGTGCACCCGGTAGGGCCGGGTGCCGCCGTCGCTGACCACGTGCACGCCGAGTTCGCCCTTGGGCGACTCCACCGCGGCGTAGGCCTGGCCGACCGGGACCTTGAAGCCCTCGGTGACCAGCTTGAAGTGGTGGATCAGGGCCTCCATCGAGGTGCCCATGATCTTCCGAATGTGGTCCAGCGAGTTGCCCATGCCGTCGGGGCCGACGGCCAGTTGGGACGGCCAGGCGATCTTCTTGTCCGCCACCATGACCGGCCCGGGCCTCAGCCGCTCCAGGCACTGCTCGACGATCCGCAGCGACTGCTTCATCTCCTCCAGGCGGATCAGGAACCGCCCGTAGGAGTCCGCGCTGTCGGCCACCGCGACGTCGAAGTCGTAGGTCTCGTAGCCGCAGTACGGGTCGGACTTGCGCAGGTCGTGCGGCAGGCCGGTGGCCCGCAGGATCGGGCCGGTGGCGCCGAGCGCCAGACAGCCGGGCAGGTCGAGGAAGCCGACGTCGACCAGCCGGGCCTTGAACACCGGGTTGTCGGTGGCCAGCTTGTCGTACTCGTGCATCCGCGAGCGCAGCAGGTTGACGCCCTCGCGGATCTTGTCGACCGCGCCGGGCGGCAGGTCCTGGGCCAGGCCGCCGGGGCGGACGTAGGCGTGGTTCATCCGCAGGCCGGTGACCAGCTCGAAGATGTCCAGCACCACCTCGCGGTCCCGGAAGCCGTAGATCATCAGGGTGGTGGAGCCGATCTCCATGCCGCCGGTGGCCAGCGCCACCAGGTGCGAGGAGATCCGGTTGAGCTCCATCATCAGCACCCGGATCACGGTGGCCCGCTCGGGCACGTCCGCGGTGATCCCGAGCAGCTTCTCCACGGCCAGGCAGTAGGCGGTCTCGTTGTACAGCGGAGTGAGGTAGTCCATCCGCGTCACGAACGTGGTGCCCTGCACCCAGTTGCGGAACTCCATGTTCTTCTCGATGCCGGTGTGCAGGTAGCCGATGCCGCAGCGGGCCTCGGTGACCGTCTCGCCGTCGATCTCCAGGATCAGCCGCAGCACGCCGTGGGTGGACGGGTGCTGCGGGCCCATGTTGACGATGATCCGCTCGTCGTCGGCGCCGGCCACCGCCTCGGCGACCTCGCCCCAGTCGCCGCCGGTGACGGTGAACACCCGTCCCTCGGTGGTCTCCCGGGCTCCTGCTTCGTAGTGGGTGCTGCTCATCAGCTGTACGACCTCCGCTGGTCGGGAGCCGGGATCTGGGCGCCCTTGTACTCGACGGGGATGCCGCCGAGCGGGTAGTCCTTGCGCTGCGGGTGCCCCAGCCAGTCGTCCGGCATCATGATCCGGGTGAGCGCCGGGTGGCCCTCGAAGACCAGGCCGAAGAAGTCGTAGGTCTCCCGCTCGTGCCAGTCGTTGGTCGGGTAGACGCTCACCACGGACGGGATCCGCGGGTCCGCGTCGGGCGCGGTGACCTCCAGCCGGATCAGCCGGGTGTGGGTGATCGAGCGCAGGTGGTAGACCGCGTGCAGCTCCCGGCCCTTGTCCTGCGGGTAGTGCACGCCGCTGACGCCCAGGCACAGTTCGAACCGCAGCGCCGGGTCGTCGCGCAGGATCCGCACCGCCTTCAGCAGGTGCGCGCGGTCCAGGTGGAAGGTCAGCTCGCCGCGGTCGACGACGGTCTTCTCGATCACGTCGGCCACGTCGAGGCCCTGCTCCTCCAGCGCGCCCTCGAACTCGTCGGCCACCTCGTCGAAGTAGCCCCCGTACGGGCGCTCGCTCGGGCCGGGCAGCACGATCGGCGCGGTCAGGCCGCCGAAGCCGGAGGTGTCGCCGGTGCCGTGGGCGCCGAACATGCCCTGCCGGCGGCCGACCACCTCGACCGGGATCTCCCGCCGGGTCGCGGGCACGTCGGGCTTCTGCTCGGACTTCTGCTCGTCGCTCATCGCAGCAGCCCCCGCATCTCGCTGGTCGGGACGGCCTGCAGCGCGAGGCGCTCGGCCTCCTCCTCGGCCCGGCGGCGGTTCACGCCGAGCTTCTCGTGCTGGATCTTCTCGTGCAGCTTGACGATCGCGTCCAGCAGCATCTCCGGGCGGGGCGGGCAGCCCGGCAGGTAGATGTCGACGGGGACGATGTGGTCGACGCCCTGGACGATCGCGTAGTTGTTGAACATGCCGCCGGAGGAGGCGCACACGCCCATCGAGATGACCCACTTCGGGTTCGGCATCTGGTCGTAGACCTGCCGCAGCACCGGCGCCATCTTCTGGCTGACCCGGCCGGCCACGATCATCAGGTCGGCCTGCCGGGGCGAGCCCCGGAAGACCTCCATGCCGAACCGGGCCAGGTCGTAGCGGCCCGCGCCGGTGGTCATCATCTCGATCGCGCAGCAGGCCAGACCGAAGGTGGCCGGGAAGACCGAAGCCTTCCGCACCCAGCCCGCGGCGGCCTCCACGCTGGTGAGTAGGAAGCCGCTCGGCAGCTTCTCCTCGATCCCCATCAGTTCCCTCTCAATGCCCTCGAGTCCGGTGGCTTGTCCGCCCGTTCACAAACGTCCGCGCGTCCCGTGCGCGGCGGCAGCCGGTGGTCAGTCCCACTCCAGGCCGCCGCGGCGCCAGACGTAGGCGTAGGCGACGAACACGGTGGCGATGAACAGGAGCATCTCGACCAGCCCGAAGATCCCCAGGGCGTCGAAGCTGACCGCCCAGGGGTAGAGGAAGACGATCTCGATGTCGAAGACGATGAACAGCATCGCCGTCAGGTAGTACTTGATCGGGAACCGACCGCCGCCCACCGGCTGCGGGGTCGGTTCGATACCGCACTCGTACGCCTCCAACTTGGCCCGGTTGTAGCGCTTCGGGCCGGTGAGCGAGGCCATCACGACGGAGCCGACCGCGAACGCCGCCGCGATGGCACCGAGTACGAGGATCGGCGCGTAGGCATTCATAGCCCCCGCTCCCTCCGTCCAGTCGTCCTTGACTGCAGATCGGAACCACCAGGTCACCAAGGGTGAAATGATGATCCACTTCGTGGGATCCGGCTCCATGTGAGGCAGTTCACAAAGCCAGGTTGGAGCGCATCCTATGCCTGTCCGCTTGTGATCTGCGACACGCAGTTCCCGACGATCTTTGTGACCTTCGCCACCCGACGAAGCCCGCGAAGGCGGATCGATCACCACCGTTCCACCCGATGTGGGCAATTGGCCACATACAGTCGCAAACCGGGGGCAAACGGCTGCCGTTCGGCCACGCCCTATATCAATTCTGCGGCGGTCAGGGCAAATTTCGGAGTGATCCGGTTTACGTGGTAGTGGATCTCACTCGCTCGGTGGACCCGGAGTGACGACCGCTTGACCCTTCGTTCACAAGCTCTCAGTCGGCCGCCGGGAACCGCGGCGCCCGCCGCCGCCCCCACTCGGTGCCCGCCAGCACCGCCACCGCCCCCAGCAGCGCCAGCCGCCCCGGCCGGTCCCCCGCCAGCAGCACCCCGCACAGCGCCGCCCACAGCGGCTCGGTGCCCAGCAGCAGGCTCACCCGCGACGGCGAGGTCGCCCGCACCGCCCACAGCTGCACGAAGAACGCGAACAGCGTGCACAGCAGCGACAGGTACAGCAGCAGCCCCCAGCGGGCCGCGTCGAAGGACGCCGCCACCGCCAGCGGCGAGGGCCCCGCGAACGGCGCCGCCAGGGCGAACACCGCCGTGGCGAACGCCAGTTGGACCCAGGTCAGGGCCAACGCGTCCACCCCGCGCACCGACCGCAACCGGGCCGTCGCCAACACGTTCACCGTCCGCGCCACCGCCGCCCCCAGCACCAGCAGGTCACCCACCGACGGCGCCCGGAGCCCCGTCAGCAGCGCCACCCCCAGCACCGACACCCCCACCGCCGCCAGGAACCCCACCGGCGGCGCCGACCGCCGCAGCACCGCCTCCGCGAGCGGCGTGAACACCATCGTCAGACTGATCACCAGCCCCGCATTGGTCGCCGACGTGTGCACCACCCCGTACGTCTCCAGCAGGAACACCGCCCCCAGCACCACCCCCAGCACCGCCCCGCCACCCCACTGCGCGAACGACAACCCCCGCAACCGCCGCCACGCCACCACCCCCAGCACCGGCAGCACCACCCCGAACCGCAACACCAGCACCGCCACCACCGTCCGGTCCTCCGCCACCTCCCGCACGGCCCAGAAACTCGACCCCCACACCACCGCCACCGCCAACAACGGCAGATCCCGCAGCAGTTGCGGACGGGCTTCGATCGACACAACGGCCACAGCACGGCTCCCGGAACACTCGACGGGGGCCCGTGCACCATCGGACGGGACACTCGGAAACCGCCACTGTCCCGCACCCGCAAGGCAGCGGGCAACCGCTTTCCGCCTCGATGCGGTCGGCACCGCCGGCCCTGCCCGAGGCCCGCGAACCACCCGGCCGCCCGCCCCGGAGACCCCCGCGACCGAGCTGACCGCTCGTCAGTTCCGGGTAGGCTGAGCAGCAGGCAATGGATCGTTATCGCACCCCACCTCTGTCCGATGTCCAGAGGACTACCAGCCGCTCGAACGGCTGGTACGGGGAGCTCGTCCCCATCACCTCGTCGGGAAGATCGCCACGTCGGGTCGGCACCCCACTGATCAGCTCTGAGACATCGGTAGAGCCTCAGCAGATGACCATCGCACCGCGGTCGGTGGTCGGCTGAGGCTGCCTTGCCATCGGTTCGACCACCCTCGTTCAAGAGAAAGTCGAACACGATGATCCAAGTCAAGGCGCTGCTCGTTCTCGTGGCCCTCCTGCTTTCCCTGCTGGCAGCGGTCGCCGCTGCCCTGCTCTCCCGTTCCACCGGCAAGCCGACGGCTTCGGCCCTGCTCGTCGGCGGGGGTGCGTTCGCCACCGCTGTACCGCTCTGCCTCCTCGTCTTCGACGCTCTCGGGCTGCTCTAGCGGTTCAAAGCGCGGAAGGCGGCGGGCAAGCGCTTTCGCGCCCGTCCGCCGCCTTCCGGAGACCTAAGAGGGATCAGGCCCGCGGTGCCACCTTGGCCAGGCCGTTGATGATGCGGTCGGCGGCGTCGCCGCCGGTCGGGTCGGTCAGGTTGGCGAGCAGCTTGAGGACGAACTTCATCAGCACGGGGTGGGTCAGGCCGCGTTCGGCGGCGATCCGCATCACCCGGTCGTTGCCGATCAGCTTCACGAAGGCGCGGCCGAGCGTGTAGTAGCCGCCGTAGGTGTCCTTGAGCAGCTGCGGGTAGCGGGCCAGCGCGCGTTCCCGGCCCTCGGGGGTGATCCGGGCCATCGCCTGGACGATGACGCCCGCCGCGAGTTGGCCGGATTCCATCGCATAGGCGATGCCCTCGCCGTTGAACGGGTTGACCATGCCGCCCGCGTCGCCGACCAGCAGCAGGCCGCGGGTGTAGTGCGGCTGCCGGTTGAAGGCCATCGGCAGCGCGGCGCCGCGGATCGGTTCGGTCATGTTCTCCGGCGTGTAGCCCCACTCCTCGGGCATGCCGGCGCACCAGCTCTTCAGCACCTCGCGCCAGTTCAGGTCGCCGAAGGCGGGCGAGGAGTTGAGGATGCCGAGGCCGACGTTGGAGGTGCCGTCGCCCATGCCGAAGATCCAGCCGTAGCCGGGCAGCAGCTTCTTCTGCCCGCCGCGGGTGTCCCACAGCTCCAGCCAGGACTCCAGGTAGTCGTCGTCGTGCCGGGGCGAGGTGAAGTACGTGCGGTAGGCGACGCCCATCGGCCGGGACTCCAGCCGGTGCAGGCCCATGGCCAGCGACAGCCGGGTCGAGTTGCCGTCCGCGGCGACCACCAGCGGGGCGTGGAACTCGACCTCCCGCTTGTCCGGTCCGAGCTTCGCCGTCACGCCGGTGATCCGGCCGGTCCGGTCCTGCACGGGCCCGCTGACGTTGCAGTTCTCGTACAGCCGGGCGCCGGCCTTCTGCGCCTGCCGGGCGAGCAGTTCGTCGAAGTCGGCGCGCTTGCGCACCAGCCCGTAGTCGGGGAAGGAGGCGAGGTCCGGCCAGTCCAGTTCCAGCCGGACGCCGCCGCCGATAATCCGCAGGCCCTTGTTGCGCAGCCAGCCCTCGGCGGACACGTCGATGCCCATGTCGACCAGCTGCTTGACGGCGCGCGGGGTCAGGCCGTCCCCGCACACCTTCTCGCGCGGGAACTCGGTCTTCTCCAGCAGCAGCACGTCCAGGCCCGCCTGGGCCAGCCAGTACGCGGTGCTGGAGCCGGCCGGACCGGCGCCGACCACGATGACGTCGGCGGTGGACTCGACGGCGGTCTCGGTCATACGGGGCTCTCTCCTGAGCGCGTCGGGGTCACGGAGTCGGGGGCCGACGCCCCGTCAACGCCTCGGCGGCGGACGGAGTGCCGAACCACCGCAGTCTACGGCGCCTTGAAGCCGCGGTGGAGGGCGACGATGCCGCCGGTCAGGTTGCGCCACGCCACCTTCGTCCAGCCCGCCTGCTGCAACTCGGCGGCCAGCGCGGGCTGGTCCGGCCAGGCCCGGATCGACTCGGCGAGGTACACGTACGCCTCCGGGTTGGAGGACACCTTGGTCGCCACCGGCGGCAGCGCCCGCATCAGGTACTCGGTGTACACCGTCCGCAGCGGCGTCCAGGTCGGGGTGGAGAACTCGCAGATCACCAGCTTCCCGCCGGGCTTGGTCACCCGCAGCATCTCGCGCATCGCCACCTCGTGCTCCTGCACGTTGCGCAGCGCGAACGAGATCGTCACGGCGTCGAACGACTCGTCGGCGAACGGCAGCCGGGTCGCGTCGCCCGCGGTCAGCGCCAGCTCGGGGTGCCGGTCCTTGCCCTCGGTCAGCATCCCGATCGAGAAGTCGCACGGCACCACGTCGGCGCCCGCCTCCAGGAACGGCAGCGAGGACGTCCCGGTGCCCGCACCGAGGTCCAGGATGCGCTGGCCCGCGACGGCACCCACCGCGTCGGCCACCGCCCGGCGCCACAGCCGGGCCTGGCCCAGCGAGAGCACGTCATTGGTGCGGTCGTACTTGGCCGCGACGTCGTCGAACATGGCGGCGACGTCCTGCGGCTGCTTGTCCAGATGGGCTCGGGTCACGCCCCCATTGTTCACCTTGCGGTGCCGCGGACCTCCACCAGGGCTCACCGCAGGGCGCGGCGGCCCCCCTTGCGGCGGCGCCGGGAGCGCTTCCCCTGGGTCAGCGCGGGCATCCCCTCCGCCGCGAACGCCACCGCGAAACCGGCCTGCGCCCGCTCCTCCCCCGCCTGGTGCCGCCGGAACCGCCGGATCCGCCACACGCACAGCGCGCACAGCAGCACCGCCGCCGGCACGCTCGTCTGCGCCAGCCCGACCCCGACCGGCTGCGGGTAGGTCTTCCCGCACACCCGCACCGCGGACGGGTCGTCCGCCGCCCGCTCCAGGCAGATCGGGTCCCCCACCCGGGCCCCCTCCGGCAGCCACAGGTCCGCCGCGGTCAACCGCCGCCCGTCCACCGGGTACGTGATCTGGCTGTACGTCCCGCTGCCGCCCGGCAGTTGAGTGACCGTCCCCTCGACCCGCACCGGGTGCGCGTCGATCCGGTCGGCCTGGTCCGCCTGGCGCCACCCCAGCAGGCACATCGCCACCGCCACCACGGCACTCAGCACGGCCCCGACGTACCAGCCCCGAGCCGGTCTGGTCCGCACACGTTCGGGGGTCGCGGCGCGCATACGTCCTGTTCCTGGGCTCGGCAGAGGTCTGACCGGGATGGTAGCCGCAAAAACCGCCCCGGGTCACGGCCAGTCAGAAAACCCCCGCCCCACCGGGACCCCGTCCACGGCCCCGTCAGGACCCCGTCAGGAGCCCCGGAAACGGCGGGTCGATGCCGCACAGCGGCCCCGTCAGGGGCCCGGGGAACGGCGGGTCGATGCTGCTGCCGGCCGGAGCCCACCGAAGAGTCCGTGCTGCTGAGGGCCTGTGAAAAACAGCACCCCGAACTCGCCCCCTACCGCCGCCGGTACAGCAACCGCCCGTCCAGCACCGTCCCCAGGCAGACCGCCCCGCCCCCGTCGAGTTCCTGGACCGCCCCCGCCGCGAACACCGCGAAGTCCGCCGCCCCGCCGACCACCAGCGGCCGGTGCAGGGCAGCCGTCAACGCCCGCTCCGCGAGCGGGTCGAGGCCGCCCGGGGCGGGGTCCCCGCCGGGAGGCCGTCGCAGGCCGGACCGCCCGACCGCCGTCCGGACCGCGGGCCGGGCGAACGTCCCGGCGAGGGCCGTCACCCCGTGCCCGAGCAGCCGTTGCAGCCCGCGCCGGGCGCTGCCGCCCCACTGCTCGTCGCTCAGCCCGGCCGGGGGCGCCAGCGGACGTTCCCCGAGCCCTTCCCGCGGGTCGGGGTGGTAGGCGTGCTCCAGCAGCCACGTCCCGTGCCGGTTGAGCAGCCCGGGCACCAACACCCCGGGCCACTCCCGGAGCCGCGCCGGGCCGCCCGGCAGCTCCGCGGCGGGCCCGATCGCGGTGACGGTCGCGCCGTCGACCAGTACCGCCCCGTCCTCGATCAGCGCGGTGCCGGTGAACAGCAGCTCCGCCCGGTGCAGCGTCAGCATCCGATTCGGACCCGGGCCGGGGCCGTCAGTTGGCGGCCAGAATGGTGAGTTCGGGGTGCGCGGTGCCGCCCTCGATCGCGGTGGAGGCGATGTGCGAGGCGACCCGCGGGTCGACCGGGTCGTTGGCCGGGTCGTCGAGGACCCGCAGGTGCTCGTACGTGGTGGCGCGCTGGGCGGGCACCCGGCCGGCGGTGCGGATCAGGTGGATCAGTTCGTGCAGGTTGGAGCGGTGCTTGGCGCCGGCCGCGGAGACGACGTTCTCCTCCAGCATGACCGAGCCGAGGTCGTCCGCGCCGTAGTGCAGGGAGAGTTGGCCGGCCTCCTTGCCGGTGGTGAGCCAGGAGCCCTGGATGTGGGCGACGTTGTCGAGGAAGAGCCGGGCGACGGCGATCATCCGCAGGTACTCGAAGACCGTGGCCTGGGTCGAGCCCTTCAGGTGGTTGTTCTGCGGCTGGTAGGTGTAGGGGATGAACGCCCGGAAGCCGCCGGTGCGGTCCTGCACGTCGCGGATCATCCGCAGGTGCTCGATCCGCTCGGCGTTGGTCTCGCCGGTACCCATCAGCATGGTGGAGGTGGACTCGACACCGAGCCGGTGCGCGGTCTCCATGATCTCCAGCCAGCGCTCGCCGGACTCCTTGAGCGGCGCGATCGCCTTCCGCGGCCGCTCGGGCAGCAGTTCGGCACCGGCGCCCGCGAACGAGTCGAGGCCCGCCGCGTGGATCCGGGTGATCGCCTCCTCGATCGGGACGCCCGAGATCCTCGCCATGTGCTCGACCTCGGAGGCGCCCAGCGAGTGGATCACCAGCTGCGGGAACCCGGCCTTGATCGCGGCGAAGTTCTCCTCGTAGTACTCGACGCCGTAGTCGGGGTGGTGGCCGCCCTGGAACATGATCTGGGTGCCGCCGAGCTCGACGGTCTCCGCGCACCGGCGCAGGATCTCGTCCAGGTCCCGCGACCAGCCCTTCTCGCTCTTCGGCGGCACGTAGAACGCGCAGAACTTGCACGCGGTCACGCAGACGTTGGTGTAGTTGATGTTCCGCTCGATGATGTACGTGGCGATGTGCTCGACACCCGCGTACCGCCGCCGCCGCACCGCGTCCGCGGCCGCGCCGAGCGCGTGCAGCGGGGCCGACCGGTACAGCTCCAGCGCCTCCTCGGCGGTGATCCGGCCGCCCTCGGCCGCCCGGTCCAGCACGGCCTGCAACTGGGTCGCGGAAAGGTTCTGCTCGGACACCTGGCGGGCCTGCTTTCTTCGTCGAAGGGGCGGACCCGCTCAGCCTACGCCAGCACGTTTCCCGGCCGCCGCAGCCCTCTTCCCGTGCCGCCCGCCGCCTGACCAGGCCGCCTACTGCTTGGCCAGGTCGCCCTCGGGGTCGCTGCCGAGCGGGGCCCCGCTGACCGCCAGGTGCAGGCCGCCGGTACCGAGCAGGGTGTAGCGCTGCTTCTCGGGGACGCCGGTGCAGGCGCTGTCGTTGCCGTCCGGGCGTTCCTGGAGCAGCACTTCGGCGTCGGTGACGGAGAGCAGGGTGAGCACGCCCCGGCAGACGGTGCTGCTGAGTTGGGAGGCGTTGCTGGTGCGGCCGACCTCCTCGCCGACCCGGCCGGCGGTGAAGGTGACGGTGAAGGTGGACGCCAGCGGGACGATCTTGGTGGTGATGTCGCCCCTGAAGGTGCCGAGGAAGGCGTCGGGCAGCGCCTTGCCCGATCCGCTCGCGCCCGCACCCGCGCTCCCGCTCGAACTCGCGCTCGCACTGCCGCCCGGGCTCGCCGCTCCGCTCGGCCGCGGGGTGCGGCTGCCGCTCGCGGCGGCGCCGGGGCTCGGGGTGCCGGTGACGGCGTCCTGACCGGGTGAGGGGCTGCTGCCGGGGTCGGCCCGGTTCCAGGGCAGGTGGCCGCCGGCGGCCAGCCCGCCGTACCCGGCGGCCAGCACCGCCACGGCCGCCAGCACGGCCCACAGCGTCCGGCGCCGCCGCCCCGGCCCGGGGACCGGCTCCGGCCGCGGGGCCCGGCGCGGTCCGCCGTCGAGCACGGTGGGCTGCCGATCGACGGGGGCGGTGCCGGTCGGGCCGCTGTCGCCCTCCAGGTCGAGGAGTTCGACGGCGGCCCGGCCGACCGCGGCGGCCAGCGGGCCGGGCAGCCAGCCCTCGGGGCCGTCCGCGGCGGCCGGGGCGAGCCGGGCGCGCAGCGCGGCGGGGGTGGGGCGGCGGGCCGGGTCCTTGGCCAGGCAGGCGGTCACGGTGTCCAGCAACTCGCCCTCCAGACCGCCGAGTTCCGGCTCCTCGTGGAGCACCCGGTAGAGCAGGACGGGGGCGCTGACGCCTTCGCCGAACGGGGCGGTGCCGGTGGCGGCGTAGGCGAGCAGGGCGCCGAGCGAGAAGACGTCGCCGGCCGGTCCGGTGGGCGAGCCGGCGGCCTGTTCGGGCGACATGAAGCCGGGCGAGCCGACCACGTAGCCGCTGTGGGTGTAGGTGGAGGCGGCGTCCAGTGCGCGGGCGACGCCGAAGTCGATCAGCCGGGGCCCGTCCAGGGTGAGCAGCACGTTGGACGGCTTGACGTCCCGGTGCACCAGGCCGAGCGCGTGCACCTGTTCGAGGGCTTCGGCGAGCCGGGCGCCGAGGGCGTGCACCGAGCGGACCGGGAGCGGGCCGGCGGTGCGGACGGCCTCGCCGAGGGCGGGGCCGGCCACGTAGCCGGTGGCGACCCAGGGGCGGGGGCCCTCGGTGTCGGCGTCCAGCACGGGGGCGGTCCAGCGGCCGCCGACCCGGCGGGCTGCGGAGACCTCCTGGCGGAACCTGGCCCGGAACTCGGGGTCGTCGGCGAGTTCGGGGCGCACCACCTTGACCGCGACGGTCCGCCCGCCCGCGGTGCGGCCCAGGTAGACCCGGCCCATGCCACCGGCGCCGAGCCGGCGCAGCAGCCGGTAGTCGCCGATCGCCGACGGGTCGTCAGCCGTCAGCAGTTCCATGCCCGTCCCCCTCGCACCGCGGGTCGCCGCCGGGTGCCGTACCGCCCCGGGCGCTCCGATCATCCCAGGGCGCCGGGCCGGTCGGGAACGCGTCGCGGGCTCGGACCGACGCGGGCTCGGACCGACGCGGGCTCGGACCGCCGCGGGCTCAGACCACCGCGGGCACGGCCTCCAGCAGCCGGATCGGCACGTCGGGGGCGAAGCCGCTGTCGGGGGCGACCCGGCGGGCGAACTCGGCGAGGCCGGCGAGCTGGCGCTCGCCGAGCGAGAAGTCGAGCGCCTCGGAGAAGTAGGTCTCCAGCAGCGGGGCGTCGAACTCCTCCCAGCGGGCGGCCTGCTCGGCGACCTTGGCGGCCTCGGCCAGCGAGAGGTCGCGGGACTCCAGGAAGGCCCGGTGGACGGCGGCGGTCAGCGCGGGGTGCTGCTCGGCGTACTCGCGGCGGGCGGCCCAGACCGCGAAGACGAACGGCAGCCCGGTCCAGTCCTTCCACATCGCGCCGAGGTCGTGCACGGCCAGTCCCTGCCGGGGGGCCTGTTCCAGCGAGGCGCGCAGCGCGGGGTCGCCGATCAGGACGGCGGCGTCGGCCTCGGCCAGCATCGCGTCCAGGTCGGGCGGGCAGGAGAAGTACTCGGGGTGCACGCCCTCGCGCTCTTCCAGCAGCAGCCGGGCCAGCCGGACGGAGGTGCGGCTGGTCGAGCCGAGGGCGACCCGGCGGCCGTCGAGTTCGGCCAGCGGGACCTTGCTGACGATCACGCAGGACATCACCGGGCCGTCGCTGCCCACCGCGATGTCGGGGAGCACCACCAGCCGGTCGGCGTGCCGCAGGTACTCCACGCAGGTGATCGGGCCGATGTCGAGGGCGCCGGACACCAGCCGGTCGCTGAGCTTCTCCGGGGTGTCCTTGCTGAGGTCGAGGTCGAGCAGGTTGCCCGTGCGCGCGAGGCCCCAGTAGAGGGGAAGACAGTTGAGGAACTGGATGTGCCCGACCCGCGGCCTGACCGCGGTCTCCGACCGTCCGGCATCGCTACTGCTCACCGTGTGCTCCCTTGCCGTTGGTGCTCTCCCGGCAGGGTATGCCCGCTGATTGGGACGGCCCGCACCCGGTGCCCGACACACCGTTCGACACCGTTGTTCACCCCTGGTCGGGGCAGCCACCGCGTGCTACCGTTCCCCTCAGTTGCAGTTTGATTCCCCTTGCAGTACTTGGAGCCTGCGGAGCATGTAACCGCAGGCTTTTTGTAATTTTTCAGCAGTATCAGGCGTCAATTGAGCATTGATTGAAGCACTGTGCGAAAAACTCCGGACTCGTCCGGAGGCGGGGCGATCAGCGCAGCGGACCCGGGCGCCACAAGGTGTGGCGTCCACAACGTCCCTCGCAAGGAGAACGGTATGGCGACCGGAACCGTCAAGTGGTTCAACGCCGAGAAGGGCTTCGGCTTCATCGCCCAGGAGGGCGGCGGCCCCGACGTCTTCGTCCACTACTCCGCCATCAACGCGAGCGGCTTCCGCTCGCTGGAGGAGAACCAGGCGGTCAGCTTCGACGTCACCCAGGGCCCGAAGGGCCCGCAGGCGGAGAACGTCACCCCCGTCTGAGACGGGATCTCCCATTGATCGCTCACGGCCCCTCGGGTCCGTACGAGTAGCAGTTCCCAAGGAGGCCCGCCGTCGGCGGGCCTCCTGCCTTTTCCCGTTTCCCCCGCATTTCCCGATTCCGCCCGCATTTCCCGCCCGGTCCCGTTCCGGACGCCCCGGTCCCGTTCCGGACGCCCCGCGCCCGTTCCCCGCCCGCGGGCCCCCGCCCGTTCCGGCCGGTCCCCGCCGGGAGATCATCGGTGCATGCACCGCCTCCGGTCCGCCCGCCGCGCCCTCGACCGCTCCCTCGGCCGGATCGGCATCGACACCTACCTCCTGCTGCTGCTCGGCACCGTCCTGCTGGCCTCCCTGCTGCCCGCCCGCGGCCCCGCCGCCACCGCCGTCACCGGCGCGGTCCGACTCGCCGTCGCCCTGCTCTTCTTCCTGTACGGCGCCCGGCTCTCCCCGCAGGAGGCGCTGGCCGGCGCCCGGCACTGGCGGCTGCACCTGCTGATCCTGGGCTGCACCTTCGTGCTGTTCCCGCTGCTCGGCGAGGCCACCCGGCTGCTGCCGGACGCGGTGCTGCCCCCGCAACTGTTCACCGGCGTGCTCTTCCTCACCCTGCTGCCGTCCACCGTGCAGTCCTCGATCGCGTTCACCTCGGTCGCGGGCGGCAACGTCGCGGCGGCGATCTGCGCCGCCACCTTCTCCAGCCTGCTCGGCATCGTCCTCACCCCGCTGCTGGCGGCCTGGCTGCTCACCGGCGCCTCCGGCGTCGGCGTGGACGGCGGCCAGGTGCTCGACATCGTCCTGCAGCTGCTCGTCCCGTTCGTCCTCGGCCAGCTGCTGCGCCGCTGGGTGGGCCCGTGGATCACCCGGCACCGGCTGGTCACCATGCTGGTGGACCGCGGCTCGATCCTGCTGATCGTCTACAGCGCGTTCGGCGAGGGCGTCCGCGAAGGGATCTGGAGCCGGGTCACCACCGGCCAGCTGCTCTGGCTGGTGGCGGTCTCGCTGGCCCTGCTCTCCGCCGTCCTGGCCTTCACCCACCTCGTCTCCCGCCGGCTCGGCTTCTCCCGCCCGGACCGGATCACCATCCAGTTCTGCGGCTCCAAGAAGTCGATGGCCAACGGCCTCCCGCTGGCCACCGTCCTGTTCCCGGCCTCCGCCGTCGGCCTCGCCGTCCTCCCGCTGATGCTCTTCCACCAGCTCCAGCTGATGGTCTGCACCGTCCTCGCCCAGCGCTGGGCCCGCCGGACCTGACGCCCTGCACCCCAGCACCCCCCGGCGCAGCCGAGCCACCCCGGCTCCCGCCCGTCTCCCTCCCCCACACCACCGGTCCCGACCGGACCGCGCCCGGCCCCACCACCACCCGCTCGCCTTCTCCCCCTCTCCTCTCCTTTTCCCTCCCCTCCCCCTCCCCCGCCGTCACCCCAGCGGCGTGCGGTGCAGTCCGATCAGCAGCCGCCACACCCGTCCCGCGACGGCCGCCGGCGGTTCGTCGACCAGTCCGTGCAGCCAGTCCGCCAGTACGCCGGTGAACGCGCCCGCGACGGCCGCGGCGATCAGCGGTGCGTCCGGGGCGCCCGCCAACTCCCGCTCCGTCCGGCTGCGTTCCCGCAGCTCCCGGTGGAGCACCGGCCCGAGCGGGCCGCCGCCGCCCGGTGCCAGCAGTTCCCGGTACAGGCCGCGGTGGGTGTCCGCCCGGTCGAAGAACCCGACCAGCGCGGGCGGCGGCGCCGCCGGGTCCGCGACGCCCCGCCAGGCGTGCAGCGCCTCCACCGCATCCCGGACCACGCCCGCGCAGGCGTCCACGGCCAGCGCCGACAGGTCCGGGTAGTGCAGGTAGAACGTCGCCCGGCCGACCCCCGCCCGGCGCACCACCGCCGCCACGGCCAGGTCGGCCAGCGGGCGGTCCGCGCACTCGGCCAGCAGCGCGGCCCGCAGCTTCGCCCTGGTCCGCTCCGCCCTCGGGTCGCCCGCCGCGCTCACCCCGCCACCAGCACCGCGGTCAGCGCCACCGCCCCGGGCAGCGCCTGGGCCAGCAGGATCCGCCGGTTCGCGGTCAGGCCGCCGTACAGGCCCGCGACCAGCACGCAGGCCAGGAAGAACACCCGCACCCGGAAGCCCGTCGGGTCGTCCGCCAGCAGGCCCCAGACCAGGCCCGCCGCCAGGAACCCGTTGTACAGGCCCTGGTTGGCCGCCAACGGGGCCGTCCGCCGGGCCAGTTCCGCGTCGAACCCGGACAGCGCCCGCCCCGGCGCCTTCTCCCACAGGAACATCTCCAGCACCAGGATGTACCCGTGCAACAGGGCCACCGCCCCGACCAGCACCGCCGCCGCGACCTCCATGGCCACTCCCCTTTCCTGGACAGGTGTCCAGAATAACCGGACGCCTGTCCAGGAACCAGCCCGCTCCCCCCGCACCCCGCCCGCCCACTACGCTGCCCGGGTGACCTCCTCCCTGCCGGACCAGCCGCAGACCCGGATCGCCGCCGCCGACCGGGACGCCGCCGTCGAACGCCTCCAACGCGCCTACGCCGAGGAGCGGATCACCCAGGACGAACTCGACCAGCGGGTCCACGCGGCCCTCACCGCCACCGTCCGCGCCGACCTCGACGCCGTCCTGCACGACCTGCCCGCCGAGGCCCCCGGCAGCTCCGTCACGCTCAGCGCGATGAACGGCCGCCTGGTCCGCCGCGGCCCCTGGCGCGTCCCGCGCACCCTGACCGTCGCCTCCGCCTTCGCCAAGGTCCACCTCGACCTGAGCGCCGCGATCATCGACCACCCGGTCGTCGACATCGAACTCGGCGCCGGCTTCGGCCGCACCACCATCACCGTCCCGCGCGACGCCACCGTCGACCTCGACGGCCTCCAGCAGTCCTGGAAGACCGTCCGCTACCGCCCCCCGCGCACCCCCTCCCCCAC